>MNEX01000062.1 GCA_001917905.1 Acidobacteria bacterium 13_1_40CM_65_14 | reverse complement strand
AACTCGGTGAACGCCCGGTCGAAGATCGTCGCATCGCGGAGCGTTCCACTCAGAATTGGCCGAAGAGCGTCGCGCACCGTGCGCTCGTCGGTCAGATCGACGATCTCGAGCGCGCGCGCGGCGTCGTGGATCTCACCAGGGCCGATGCGGAACGCGTGGACGTGACGCAGGAATCTGCTGAACGCGATCAGGTTGTCCGGGAGCGTGCCGAACGGGTACATCAGCGGCGCGGCGCTGAGACGGAGCCGGCGCCGAAATCGTTTTTGAGCGCGTAGCCACCGGTCTGGGAGGCGATCGGCGCGCCGGCAAGAATCGGCGCGAGCTCGGCGTGATGGGCGTGGACCACACCCGCATCTTCGTGCACCTTCAGCACGCAGCCAAGTGTCTGCTCGACGCTCTGCGCGTCGAGGTGATCGCGGTGCAGGCTCATGAGCGCCATCGCCCAGTCCAGGCTCTCGGCGACGCCAGGCGCCTTCTGCAACGGCAGGCCGCGGAGCACCTGCATGAACCGCGCGATCTGCTGCGCGAGGCGATCCGACAGTCCAGGCACGCGCGCTTGCAGGATCTCGACCTCCTGCTCGAGCGACGGATAGGACAGCCAGAGAAACAGGCAACGGCGTCGCAGCGCATCGGACAGCTCACGCGTCCGGTTGCTCGTCACGATGACGTGCGGTTTGTGTCGCGCCCGAATCGTCCCCAGTTCCGGGATGGTGACCTGCCACTCGGCCAGCACTTCGAGGAGAAACGCCTCGAACGCCTCGTCTGCGCGATCGACTTCGTCGACGAGCAGCACGGGCGATCGCTCCTGCGTGATCGCGTCGAGCAGCGGCCGCTTGAGCAGGAACGGCTCGCTGAACATGTGCGCTTCGCGCTCTGCGAGGCTCGAGCCGTCGGATTCACTCAGACGGGCGTGGAGCATCTGGCGCGGGTAGTTCCACTCGTAGAGCGCCGCCATCGCGTCGAGCCCTTCGTAGCACTGCAACCGAATCAGCCTGGTGTCGAGGACGTCGGCGAGCACTTTGGCGCTTTCGGTCTTGCCGACGCCGGCCGGTCCCTCGATGAGCAGCGGCTTCTCGAGCGCAAGCGCGATCTGCAGCGCCGTCGCAAACGCGTCGTCTGCGATGAACCCGCGCTCGCGGAATCGCTGCCGGATGGCGGCGGCGTCGGTCATGTCTGAATGCGGTACTGCTGTGGATCCTGGAGGAATCGCGTACGGCAGTTCGCGCAGCAGAAGTAATGGATGACGCCGTCGACTTCCGCCGTGTGACGCGCGGTCGCCACGGCGACGCGCATTCCGCAGACCGGATCGACGGCGCTCCCTGGAGAAGATGTCATGGACGTCGCGGCGGTCGCGGCCCCCGGCGCCGTCACCTGCGCAGGTGCACCGCCCGGTTGAAGCTGACGGGCCTGAACGATCTCAGCGAGGATCGACAGCGCCACTTCCGACGGCGTCCGCGCGCCCAGATCGAGCCCCGCCGGAATCCGCACGTCTGCCGCGCCGGCGACGCCGTTTGCCTGGAGCACCGCGCGCACGGTCGCACCGCGTTTGCGCGACGCGACGAGCCCGACGTACGACACGTGGTACTTCAGGATCGATTCGAGCGCCTGCTCGTCGTAGTGGCCTTGCGAGGCGACGACGACCGCCGGGGCAGCGCGACCCGAATCGCCTTCTCGCAGGATCGTCTCCAGCGCATCGAGCGTGACGACCGTCACGTCGATCGGCGCCGCCGTCTGCGCAATGTCGCGCTGCTCGCGAGCGTCCACCACGCGGCACACGTCGTAGTCCATGCTGCGCGCCAGCCGCGCCAACGCGTCGGCCACCGGCGTGGCGCCAAAGACGAGGAGCCGCCGCGCCTCGACGAACGGCTCGACGTACACGTCGACGGCACCTTCCGATGCGCAGCTCATGGGGATGACGACGTGTTCGGCGGTCGATTGTTCAATCCGGGGGCCCCTTCCCCCCGGTTCGATCGACTCGCTCGCATCAGGACGAATCGACACGAGACGGCCGTACCGCGCCTGCAACACCTCGAGCGCCTGCTGACGAATGATCTCGCGCGAGCACGCGCCGCCGATGAACCCTTCCATGCGGCCATCGGGAAAGACGATGGCGCGATCGCCGAGGTGCGCCGACACCGGTGCCCGTCGCGCCACGACCGTCGCAACCGCGAACGACTGCCCGTCGCGCCGCAACGCCGCCATCCGTTCGAGGAGATCCATGAAGATCACTAATCACTAATTTAACTAAACGCAACCACGAAGGCACGAAGGCACGAAGGCACGAAGAGAATGCTTGCTTGTACTAGAGGTTCTTCGTGTCTTCGAGTCTTCTCTTCGTGGTTGCATTTGTCACCGAGAGTAATTAGGAATTTGGAATGAGGAATTTGGAATGTGTTAGCTCCATTCTGAATTCCAAATTCTTAATTCTGAATTGCATCACGTCGCGAGCGACAGCTGCTGGCGGACATTACCGAACGCCTGCGTGATCAGTTTCTGCGCTTGAGCATCGAGCACTCGACCGCCAACCGCGGCCACAGGACCACGCGCAACCGCCTGACCGCTCCATTTGAGAATCGTCGTGCCGTCGCCCGCGTCGACGACGTCGGCGCCGGCCGTCATGTCGACCGCACTGCCGAACCCTCCGCCGGATATCTTCAGATCAATCCTGCGGCGTGCCGGATCGGGCTGGAGCTCGACCTTCAGCTTGAACTTGCCGCGCACGGGACCGACGGCCACCTGCACGACAGCCTCGACGTGCGTCGGATCCTGCACGGTGACGTCGATCACCTCGGGCATGCAATGTCCAACCTTGTCGGGATCGGTGACGAACGCCCAGACCACGTCCGGACTCACCGGAATCCGTTCTTCGCCGCTGTACTGCAGGTTCATCGGTAACCCTGACCGTGCGTTGCCGCACTCAACTCGCCACCACAGAGGACACGGGGGACGCGGAGGCAAGATGTGTTTCTTGACACATTTGAATCCTCCTATCCTCCGTGTCCACCGTGGTGGAGAGCTTGCGCCTGCGCACTCGCAGCCCTGAAGGACGGCGCCACACTACGTCGTCAGTACTTCGGCCTGACGAATCGCCCGCCAGACCTTGTCGCGCGTGATCGGCATGTCGATGTGACGGACGCCAAGCGGCGACAGCGCATCGATGACCGCGTTCACGAACGCCGCAGGACTGCCGACGTTCGGGCTCTCGCCGACGCCTTTGGCGCCGATCGGATGATGCGGGCTCGGCGTCACCGTCTTCCCCGTCTCCCATGCCGGCGTCTCGAGCGACGTCGGTATCAGGTAGTCGGTGAAGTTGGTGTTCAGGTTGTTGCCCTCCTTGTCGTACTGGATCTCCTGCATGAACGCGATCGCGAACCCCTCGGTCAACCCGCCGTGAATCTGTCCTTCGACGACGAGCGGGTTGATGATGGTACCGCAATCGTCGACCGCCAGGAAGCGGCGCACCTTCACCTCACCGGTCTCGCGATCGATGTCGACCACCGCCACATACGCGCCGCTCGGGAACGTCATGTTCGGCGGGTCGTAGTAGTACGACGCTTCGAGTCCCGGCTCGTTCTGCGCCATGTTCGTGTAGGCGGCAAACGCGACTTCTTTCATGGTGACGCTCTTGGCCGGCACACCCTTCACCTGGAACTTGTAGTCCTTCCACTCGACGTCCGCTTCGCCGACCTCGAGCATGTGCGCCGCCACCTTGCGCGCCTTCTCGCGCACGCGTCGCGCGGCCATCGCAATCGCGGCGCCGGCAACCGGCGTGCTCCGGCTCGCATACGTTCCGAGGCCGTACGGCGCAGTGTCCGTGTCACCTTCTTCGACCATGATGTTCTGCGGATCGAGGCCGAGCTCTTCGCCCACGATCTGCGCCCACGTCGTCTCGTGCCCCTGCCCCTGTGACTTCGTGCCCGTGCGCACGATGCCGGAGCCGGTCGGGTGGATTCTGATCTCGGCGCTGTCGAACATCTTGATGCCGAGGATGTCGAAGTGCTTCGACGGCCCGGCGCCGACCACTTCGGTGAACGTCGAGAAGCCGATGCCCATCAGCTCTCCTCGCGCGCGCTTCTCCACCTGCTCTTTGAGCAGCGCCTGATAGCCGATCTTCTCGAGCGTGACGTCCAGCGTCTTCTGGTAGTCGCCGCTGTCGTACGTGAACCCGAGCACCGACGGATACGGAAACTGTTCCTTGCGCACGAAGTTCTTGCGGCGCAATTCCACCGGGTCGATCGCGAGCTCGTCGGCGAGGATGTCCATCGCGCGCTCGATCGCGTAGCTCGCTTCGGTGACGCGGAACGAGCAGCGGTACGCGATGCCGCCGGGCGCCTTGTTCGTGAAGTACGCGTCGACCTCGGCGTGCGCGACCGGGAAATCGTAGCTGCCGGTGACGACGCCGAACATCCCAGCGGGGTACTTGGTCGGATCGGCGGCGGCGTCGAACGCGCCGTGGTCGGCCGTGGTTGCGACGTGAAGCGCTGTGAGACGGCCGTCGGCGGTCGCGCCGATCTCCACGTCCATGTGGTAGTCGCGCGCGAAGCCGGTGCTCGTGAGGTTCTCCGTGCGCGTCTCGATCCATTTCACCGGCCGGCCGATCTTGAGCGCGCCGACGATCGCGCAGACGTATCCGGGGTAGACGGGCACCTTGTTCCCGAAACCGCCGCCCAAATCGGGTGACACGACATGGATCTTGTCCTCGGGGATGCCCGTGACAATCGCCAGCGCGGTGCGGTACACGTGCGGCGCCTGCGACGTCACGTAGAACTGCAAACGCCCCATCGAGTCGAAGTGCGCGACGCATCCGCACGGCTCGAGCGGCGCCGGATGACAACGCTGGAACCAGATGCGTTCCTTGATTCTCTTCGGACTGTTCGCCAGGGCCGTCGCCGTCTTGTCCTTGTCGCCGACTTCCCAGTGATAGATGTGGTTGGTCTTGTTCTCGCGGTCGGGGCGAAGAATCACCTCGTCGGTCTTCGCCGTGAACGGATCGGCAACCACAGGCAGCGGTGCGTAGTCGACCTGCACCGCTTCGGCGCCGTCGACCGCCGCGGCTCGCGTCTCAGCGAACACGGCGGCGACTTCCTGATACTGGAACAGCACTTTGCCGATCGCGAGCACCATCTGCTTGTCGAGCCCGTGGAAGGTCGGCAGCCACCCGAGTCCAGCGGCCTCGAGATCCTTGCCGGTAATCACCGCCTTCACGCCAGGCACCTGCATCGCCTCGCTGATGTCGATCGACTTGATCTCAGCGTGCGGATACGGACTGCGCACGAGCGAGAGAAACAGCATGCCGGGCATCGAGATGTCGTCGACGTAGTGTCCCTTGCCTTGGATGAAGCGCGGATCTTCCTTGCGCTTCATCGCGACGCCGAGGCACCCCGCGGATTTCGGTTCAGTGCTCATACCTGCACCCCCAGCGTGCCAGCCGCTTGCTGCACCGCTTTCACGATGTTCTGATAGCCGGTGCACCGGCACAGATTCCCGGCGAGCCCTTCGCGGATGTCGGACTCGCTCGGGTTCGGGTTGTGTTTCAATAAGATGATCGACGTCAGCAGCATGCCCGGCGTGCAGTAGCCGCACTGCAGGCCATGCTGATCCCAGAACGCCTGCTGCAGCGGATGAAGCGTGCCGCCGTTGGCGAGACCTTCAACCGTGAGCACCTGGTGGCCGTCGGCTTGCGCCGCGAACATCGAGCAGGACTTCACGGCCTTGTCAGAGTCGAGCACGACGACGCAGCATCCGCAGCTCGACGTGTCGCAGCCGACGTGCGTGCCCGTGAGCCCGCACTCCTCTCGCAGGAAGTACGCCAGCAGCGTACGCGCTTCGACCTCGCGCTCGTACGCGACGCCATTCACCGTGACGTTGACCTTCATGCCTGCACCCCCAGACGCGACAGGGCCTGACGCAGCGCACGGACGACGAGGACGCCGGCCAGGTTTTTCTTGTACTCGACGCTGCCGCGCAGGTCGGCCTGCGGCGCGCTGCGGCGCGACGCAGCGTCGCCGGCGGCCCGAATCAGCTCGGCGCTCGGACGCTGTCCCCTGAGCATCTGCTCGGCTTCATCCACGCGAACCGCGCACGGCCCGGCCGCCGAGAGCGCGACGCCCGCTTCGCGGATCGTGCCATCGGCGTTGAGCGACAGCTGGACCGCGGCCGCAGCCGTCGCGAAGTCGCCGACCTTGCGTTCGACTTTCTGATACGCGCCCGCGGTGCGATCGTCGGCTACCGGAAAGTGGACGCCGAGCGCCATCTCCCCTTCGCCGACTGCAGTCGTGAAACTGTCGACGAGGAAGTCGTCGATCTTCACGTCTCGCGCGCCGTCCTTGCCGCGGACGGTGACTTCGGCGCGAGCGGCGAGCGAGGCGGCGGTCCAGTCGCCTGCGGGATCGTTGTGGCACAGGCTGCCGACGACGGTGCCCATCTGCCGGACGACCGGGTCGGCCACGACGCGCGACACGTCGCGAATCAGACTCCAGCGGCGATCGGTGATCCACGGCGCACGCTCGATGTCACTGTCGCGCGCGATTGCCCCGACGGCCAGCGCGTTGCCGTTGACGCGCAGGACGTTCAGGTCGCTGGACGCGTTGATGTCGACGAGCACCGCGGGACGTGCGAGCCGAAACCGCATTGCCGGAATCAGACTCTGTCCGCCTGCGAGCACGCGCGCCTCGGCGCCGTACTGTTGCAGGTGCGCGAACGCTTCGTCGCTGGTGTGAGCCCGGAGGTAGGTGAAGGCTGCGGGGATCAATGGCCCTCCTGGAAGGTTATGTGTGGAAGGCGTGGATTCTACTACAAGCATCGATTGTGGTGCTTGCCTGAATCGATGTGCTGATCAAACACAAAGGACACAAAGGACACAAAGGCAAAACGGATGTGTTGATTCAGCGCCGCTAGCCACGAATCGAAAGCCGATCCGGCCCTGCGAGAACGACTACACTGGCGCCATGGTGAGCGCGGTCGTGCTCGCGGCGGGCGCTTCGTCGCGAATGGGCAAGCAGAAACTGCTCTTGCCGCTCGGCGATGAGACGATCGTGCGGCGGACGGTACGACAAATCTGCGAAACCGGTGTAGACGAGGTGCTCGTGATCGTCGGGCATGAGCATGAACGCGTGCTCGAGGCGCTCGATGGGTTGTCGATCCGCCACGCGCTCAACGAGAAGTATCAGGAAGGTATGGGGAGCTCGTTCCGCACCGCGATCGAGCACCTCGGCAACAGCGAGGCCGCGATGTTCGCGCTGGCCGATCAGCCGTTCGTCACCACCAAGGAGTACCGGGCGGTCCTCGACACCTTCCTCCAGCAGGCTCCGGCCAGCGTCTGCGTCCGTTACGGCGACGTGATCGCGCCGCCGCACATGTTCAGCAAAGAACTGTTCCCCGAGCTCGCGCGGCTCGAGCACGGCGCGCGGCCGGTGCTCGAGCGGCACAGCGACCGCCGGATCGTCCTGCAATTCCCGGCCGAGCTTCTTCAGGACATCGACACGCCAGAGGATTACGAGGGCGCCAAAAGACGTTTGTCGTCGGGACGATGAAGGCTGGCGACCGAGCCGCTCAAGAATCCTCCCGCGAAGCCGCGGCGAATCGCCAGGACTTCAGAAAGAATCGAGACGGCCACTTCCTGCGGCGTTTCTGCGCCGAGTGCGAGGCCGACCGGGCTTCGCACGGACGCGAGCCTCGACGATGCCGGCACATAGCCGCGATCCGCGAGACCGGTGAGCAGCTTGTCGTAGCGTGAGCGGGGGCCGAGCACGCCGATGTAAGCGGCCCTCGACTCGAGGCTGAAGCGGAGGCACTCCTCGTCGCGCTCGACGTGATGGTTCATGATCAGCACGAAACTGCCGGCGCTCAGATTGACGTGCTCGGCGAACTGACTGAAATGTGCGCACACCAGCGTCGCGCCGGGGAAACGCTCCGCCGTCAGGAATGCCTGGCGCACGTCGACGATCGTGACCGCGAATCCGACAGCCCACGCCAACTGCGCGACGGGCGCGGCATCATGGCCCGCACCGAACACAATGAGCTCGGGCGCCGGCGTCGCGACTTCGCAAAACAGCTCGGCGCTGCGGACCTGCTCGGGACCGGATTCCGGAGAAGGCGCGGCCAGGCGCGCGCGAGCCCGCACGACCGCTTCCTGCTCGACGCTCGCATCGGTGAACGTGCCCACGCACTCGCCGGTACCGCGGACAATCATCCGTCCCGACACACCTGAGAGCG
>MNEX01000054.1 GCA_001917905.1 Acidobacteria bacterium 13_1_40CM_65_14 | reverse complement strand
TGCCTGGCCGCGTCGGTGCTGCACAAGCGGGCGTTCTCCAGCGCCTGGGCGCTCGCGCAATCGATCGACCGCCGGCTCGACGCGATCGCGCGAACGGGCCTCGATCGGGAACGCGAGCAGCTCGCGCTTCCGCTCGGCGACCCCGACACCGAGCTGATGCGCGCGGACGAAGCGCCGGCGTGGCCGGCCGATGTGGGCCTCGCCGATGCCGCTCGTGAAACGCGCTTGCTGTGCGCGATCCTGTCAGCCGCTCGAGCGGCGGCCGCGAATGAGAGCAAGCTCGATGCGATCCGCCGCATTCTGCGCCGCGCGCGCGAGCCGGCCATCGTCTTCACCGAGTATCGCGACACGCTGCTGCACGTTCAGCGCTGCCTCGATCGTTCCGCCGCGGTCCTGCACGGCGGGCTCACCCGCGACGAGCGGTCGGCGGCGATCGACGACTTCTCCAGCCGCGTCCGCACGGTGCTGCTGGCGACCGACGCCGCCGGCGAGGGCCTCAATCTCCATCACGCGTGCCGCCTCGTCATCAACCTCGAGCTCCCGTGGAACCCCATGCGTCTGGAACAGCGCGTGGGCCGCGTCGATCGCATCGGACAGTCACGCGTTGTTCACGCGTTTCATCTGATCGCCGCGGGCACCGGCGAGACGCGTCTCCTCGCCCGGCTCAGACATCGAGTCGCTCGCGCTCGGGCCGACATCGGCGCACCCGATCCCTTCGGATCCGACGAGGAGCGCCAGGTCGCACGACTCATGATCCTCGGGTCGGCGGACGAGCACGGTGCGAGCGACCTGCCGATCCAATCCGAGCCGGACACGACCGAGACGTCGTGCGCGCGCATCAGGCCCGATCTTCGATCCGACGCGGCGTCCGAAGCCCGCCGCGTGATTGCCGCCCGCTCCTTCAGTCGCAGCGGTGACGATGAAGCGCGCGTCCTCGTCGAGAGTGACGGTCCCTGGATCCTCCGCGCGCGGCGATCGGCGCTGCGGACGTCGCTCGGCCACCGCGTGATGTTCCTGTGGAACGTGGCGTACGAGGACGCCGGCGGTCGCGTGGTCGAGTCGAGATGTGTGCCGTCGATTGTCGAGGTGAGAGACCCGTCACGCGTTCGCGATCGCCAGTGGATTGCAGAGATCCTCCGGCAGGTCGATGGCGAGTTTCAATCGCTCGTTCGCGCGTTCACCGCCGACTGGCGCGAGGCGGTCGAGCGGAACGCTCGCGCGTTCGCATCGGTCCGCCTGACACGCGAGCGCGCGGTCGCGGCACGCCTCGCGGACGTCAAGCCCGTCGCGTTTCAGCCAGGGCTCTTCGACCGTCGAGCCGAGCGCTGGCGTGCGATGGCGGCAACGGGACGTCAGCTCGCCCACGACGAACGTGCGACACGAATCGAACGGCTCGAGTCGGCCCTCGACATCTCGCCGGTGCCGCCGCGCCTCCTGCTCGTCCTCGTCCCCTGATCATGCTGCCCGGCTTCCACGGCCATCTCGTATCCGAGGCGTATCTCGAAGCCGCGCTGCCCGCGATCGTATCGAGCGGCGGCACGTCGCTCGATTCGCTCCGGCGCGACCTCGTCGCCTGGCGATCGCGCTCGAGCGAGGCCGGCCCGGCCTCGACGCCGCGCGCGCTGCTTCAGGTCCGGGCCGCGCCGCTGTTCGCGGCGCTCGGCTTCGAGTCACTGGTGCACGTCGAGTCGGCCGACGCGTCCCTGATCGTGACCTTCAGCGCGGGCAGCGTCCCGATCGCGCTCGTGGTGTCGCCATGGGGCGAAACGCTCGATTCGTCGTGGCGGCTCGCCGTCACCGAGGCCGTGCGGCGATCGGCGCCCTGGTCGGTCCTCTTCAACGGCGTCCGCCTCCGCATCGTCGACGCCAGCCGTTTGTACGCGCGCCGGTATCTCGAATTCGATCTCGATCTGGCGATCGACGATCCCCGATCGTGCGCGGCGCTGTGGCGAACCATGCGCGCGGCGTCGCTCGGCGGCGCGCCTGGAAACAGCCTGTCGCTCTTCGATATGGTCGCCGCATCGGATCGTCATGCCTTGCAGGTCTGCCGCTCGCTGCGCGTCGGCGTGCTGACCGCCTCGGGCCACCTCCTGGGCGCGCTGGCCGTGCGCGAACGCGCCACGGCTCCATCCGCGCTGCATGGGAGCTTCGAGCAGGCGCTGACGATCGTCTATCGCATCCTGTTCTTGTTGTTCGCGGAAGCTCGATCGCTCGTGCCGCTCTGGCATCCGGTCTATCGAGAGAGCTACAGCATCGAGGCGCTGCGTGACCTCGCAGAGCGCCGGGAGCGGGCGCCCGGCATGTGGGACGCGCTCAGGGCGATCGGCCGTCTCGCGCATGCGGGTTGCCGGGCCGGCGACCTTCGCGTGACGCCGTTCAACGGCCGCCTGTTCTCGCCGGCGCGCACGCCCCTGGCCGAGCGGCGGGATCTGGATGACGCCGCTGCGACGCACGCGATACTCGCGCTGTCGACCCGAACCGCGGTCGACCGAGCGGGCCGCCAGCGGATCGCGTATCGCGATCTTGGTGTCGAGCAGCTCGGTGCGGTGTACGAAACGCTGCTCGACTACGAGCCGCGCGTGCAGCGGGTGCCTGCGCCGAGAGGCGGTCGCGGCAGACATACGATCACGCTCGCGTCGGGGTCGGGCGTGCGCAAGGCCACCGGCACCTTCTACACGCCGCAGCCGATTGCCGAATATCTCGTGCGGCGCACGCTCGCGCCGCTCACGCGCGACGCGTTGTCCGATCGCATCCTCGGGCTGCGCATCGTCGACCCGGCGATGGGCAGCGGCGCGTTCCTGGTGGCCGCCTGTCGATTTCTCGCCGGCGCGTACGAGTCGGCGCTGATACGCGAAGGGCGCTGCCTTCCGGGCGAGATCGACGAAGCCGATCGCGCGTCGATGAGACGGCTCGTCGCAGAGCGCTGTCTCTACGGCGTCGACGTGAATCCCATGGCCGTACAGCTCGCGCGGTTGTCGCTGTGGCTCGCCACGCTCGCCGCCGATCGACCACTGAGCTTTCTCGATCATCGGTTGCAGGTCGGCGACAGCCTCCTCGGCGCCTGGCTGGCGAACTTGCGGAGCGCGCCGCATCGACGGCGCGCCCCGGGGCAAGCCGCCGGCGCGCTGCCGCTGTTTGGCGATGACGCCGTCCGCAGTGCGCTATGCGAGGCGCTGCCGGTGCGTTTTTCGCTCGAATCGACGCCGAACGACACGCTCGACCAGATTCGTGCGAAGGAACGCGCGTTTGCCGCGGCGACCTCGCGAGATGCTGCGCTGTCACGGTGGAAACGCGTCGCCGACGTCTGGTGCGCGTGCTGGTTCGCGGGCGCGACTGTGCCTGCATCGGCATTCGACGCGTTGACCGACGCCATCCTGAGCGGCCGGAGCGCGCTGCCGGCGCGCCGCGCCGACGACTACCTCGCCGCGGCCGACACGTCCGCCGAGGCGCGCCGGTTCTTCCACTGGGAGCTCGAGTTTCCCGAGGCGTTCTTCGATCCGGATGGCGGCCGCGCGGCGACGAGCGGGTTCGATGCGGTCATCGGCAACCCGCCGTGGGACATGATTCGGGCGGATGCGGGATCGCGCGACGCGCGATCGCGGGCGCGCGCCGACACACGGCTGGTGCTCCGCTTCACGCGCGACACCGGCATTTACACCGCGCAGTCGGATGGCCACGCGAACCGATATCAGCTCTTCGTCGAGCGCGCGATCGATCTCACGCGGGCCGGCGGCCGCATCGGGCTGGTGCTGCCGTCAGGCCTCGCGACCGATCATGGCAGCGCGCCCGTGCGGAAACGTCTGTTGACGCGATGCGACGTCGACGCGCTGGTCGGCCTCGACAATTCCCGCGGCGTCTTCCCCATTCATCGGAGCGTGCGGTTTCTGCTCGTCACCGCGACCGCCGGGTCGCCGACCCGGCGCATCGCATGCCGGTTCGGCCTCGACGATCCGTCGGAGCTCGAGGCCATCGACGATCCGTCCGATGCGGCCAGCGTATCGACGATTGGCATCACTCCGGGGTTGCTCGAGCGGATCTCCGGGGCCGACCTGACGATTCCATTCGTTCGCGGACGGACGGATCTCGCGATCGTGGAGCGGGCCGCATCGCTGTTCCCGGCTCTGGGCAGCGGTCACGGCTGGTCCGCGTCGTTCGGTCGGGAGCTGAATGCCACCGACGACCGCGACGCGTTTCATGCTGTCACCGCCAGGCCCGACACCCGATGTCTGCCCGTGATCGAGGGGAAACATCTGGAGCCGTTCCGCGTCACGCTCGACTCGGTGACGCAGGTGATCGCGGCCGCCGATGCCGGCCGCCGCTTGCGATCCAATCGCTTCGAGCGACCGCGGCTGGCGTATCGGGACGTCGCCGGCGCCACCAACAGGCAGACGCTGATTGCCGCGGTCCTGCCGGCCGACTGCGTCTCGACGCATACGGTCTTCTGCCTCCGCACGCCGCTGCAGCGCCGCGCTCAGGATTTCCTCTGCGGCGTGTTCAACAGCTTCGTCGTCAACTACCTCGTGCGCCTCCGCGTGACCATGCACGTGACGACCGCCACGGTGGAGCGGCTGCCGATCCCGACCGGCGCGATCGCGCCTGCCATGTTTCGAGAGGTCGCTGCGCTCGCGCATCTGCTGTCGCGCGTCCCGGATCCGCATGCGCTGGCGCGCCTCAACGCGAGGGTGGCCGAGCTGTATCAGCTCTCGGCGTCAGAGTTCGAGCACATCCTCGACACGTTTCCGTTGATTCCTGTCGCGGAGCGAGAGGCAGCGCTCGAGTTGTTCTGTCGCGGTGGATCGCGGAGGACACAGAGGTAGCGGAGGACACAGATGAATCAACCACAGAGGCACAAAGACACAGAGCTCGAAGCCCTGACGCCGCTATCGTCGGAAATCATCGGTGCGGCGATCGAGGTGCACCGTGTCCTCGGCCCCGGCTTACTCGAATCGATGTACCTGCCGGCGCTGTGCATCGAGCTCGAGGATCGATCGATAAAGTTTGTTCGCCAAGTCCGCGTTCCGGCGTACTACAAAGGTCGATCTGCTGGTGCGACTGGACCTGGGTACGCGCCCGGAGACTGCCGAGAGCATGCTCAAGCGGATTGCCAACGACAAGACATCGGCGGACTTCAATTCGAATCAGCTCGAGGGCAAGTACTTCTACGCGCAAACCGCCGCGGATGTGGCGCCGGCGTTCGAGGGCATTCAGAACCAAATCCTGCGACTGAGCAAGTAGACTAGAGAAAGTTTGAAGTCTGAAGCCTGAAGCCTGAAGATCCTCAAACTTCAGAGTTCTGACTTTAGACTTCAAACTTTGTTATAGTCGCCACTCGGTGGCCAACTACGGGTTCGCGATCGATCTTCGGAAATGCATCGGCTGTCACGCATGCACGATCGCCTGCAAGGCTGAACATCAGATTCCGATCGGCGTGAATCGCTGTTGGGTGAAGACTGTCGAGAAGGGCACCTTCCCCAACACACGCCGCTTCTTCTTCCCGGTCCTCTGCAATCAATGCGACGACGCCCCCTGCATCACGATTTGCCCGACGCGGGCGCTCTTCAAGCGCCGCGACGGCATCGTCGATCTGCACAGCGACGTGTGCATCGGCTGCCGCGCGTGCATGGTCGCGTGTCCCTACGATCAGCTCTTCATCGATCCCAACACACACACCGCTGAGAAGTGCAATTTCTGCGCGAACCGCGTCGAGAACGAGCTGCTGCCGTCGTGCGTGAGCGTGTGCCCCACCGAGTGCCGCATCTTCGGCGACCTCGACGACCCGACCAGCGAGGTCGCGCGCATCGCAAAGGCGGAAGCGACGGAGCGGGGCGAAGGGGCCCCCGCGAAGAGCCTCCGGGGGGTAGGGGCCCCCGGATTAATCAAAGTCCGCAAGCCCGAGAAGGGGACGCAGCCGAAAGTCTTCTACATCGGCGCCGAAGAGAGCGCCATTCAGCCAGAGATCGCCGCGCGGCCCTTTATCTATAAAGAAGGCCAGGTGCTGCTGCGGCCGCTCGGATCGCCGGAGCCGGATCCCGATCGGCCGGACGAGGCGCGCGTCGACTACGACACGCCGCACGCCAAGCCATGGGGCGTCGACATGGCGATCTATCTGCTGACGAAAGGCATCGCCACCGGCACGATGCTGTTGTGCGCGCTCGTCGCGTACTTCTTCAACGATCGCTCGGCGCTGACGATGACCGTCGGGCCGTTCGTCTCGCTCGCGTTCCTCTTGATCACCACGTCCGTGCTCGTCGCCGACCTCGAGCGTCCCGAACGTTTCTACTACATGCTGATCCGTCCGAACTGGCGGTCCTGGATGGTCTGGGGCACCTGGTTTCTCATCGCGCACGGCGCGATCACCACGCTGTGGATCGCCGCCGGCTGGTTCGGCGCGACCGGCGTGATCGCCTGGCTCGTGTGGCCGGCCGTCATCGCCTCGCTGCTCACGACCTGCTACACGGGATTCCTGTTCGCGCAGGGACTCGCTCGCGATCTGTGGCAAGGCCCGCAGTCGGCGTTCGACCTGCTTGCGCAGGCGGTCGCGGAAGGCGCGGCAGCCTTGCTCATCACCGCAGCGCTCGTGCCGGGCATCGGCAGCGCGCGGGTGACGAGCGCGCTTGCGGTCATCTTGATCGGCGCGATGGTGCTCCATCTCTCATTTCTCGTTTTTGAGAACCTCCTCGCGCCGAGCCCGACGCGCCATCACGAGCTCGCCGTGTCGGCGATTCGGCGCGGTCCATTCGCGCGCCTTTTCTGGGGCGGCGCGATTGTCATCTCGATCGTGTCGATCGCGGTCGGCGCGGTGGCGACCACCGTGCCGTTCGCGCTCGCGCTCGCCGCCGTCCTCGCGCTCGCGGGCAGCTTCGCGTGGGAATACGTCTGGGTCGAGGCGGGGCAGAGCGTGCCGCTCTCATGAAATTTCAGATTTCAGATTGCAGATTTCAGATTGATGGTGGCATTGCAGATTCGAAGCCCGCCACTGCGCCAATCTACAATCTGAAATCAATCTGAAGTCTGAAATCTGAAATTCGAGATTTGAGATGCCACCGTTCAAGTCACACCCCGATCCCGCAACTTGGGACGACTACGTGGATTTCGAGTCCACGAGCTGGCCGAAGAAGGAACGCCGACGCTACTGGATCATCCCGAGCGTCTGCTTCAACTGCGAATCAGCGTGCGGCATCCTCGCCTATGTCGACAAAGAGAAGCTGACCGTCCGCAAGATTGAAGGCCATCCGCTGCATCCGGGCAGCCGCGGCCGCACGTGCGCCAAAGGGGTCGTGACGCCGAATCAGCTGGAGGATCCGGATCGGATTCTCTACCCGATGAAGCGCGACGGCGATCGCGGGTCGGGAAAATGGCGACAGGTGTCGTGGGACGAGGCGCTCGACGACATCGCGGGACGCCTTCGCAAAGCCATCGTCGAGAACCGCCGCCACGAAATCATGTATCACGTCGGCCGTCCCGGCGAGGACGGCTACGCCAACCGCGTGCTGCAGGCGTGGGGCGTCGACGGCCACAACAGCCACACGAACGTCTGCTCGTCATCCGCGCGCCTCGGACATTTTCTCTGGTGCGGCAGCGACCGGCCGTCGCCCGACTACGCCAACGCCGAGACGATCCTGCTGCTCTCGTCGCACCTCGAGACCGGCCACTACTTCAACCCGCACGCGCAGCGCATCATCGAAGGCCAATCCAACGGCGCGACGCTGATCGTCGTCGATCCGCGGCTGTCGAACACGTCGGCGAAGGCGAACATGTGGCTGCCGGCGTACTCCGGCACGGAGGGTGCGCTGCTGCTGGCGATGGTGAAGGTTCTGCTCGACGAGAACCTGTACGACCGTGAGTTCGTGCGCACGTGGGTCGACTGGCGCGGGTATCTCCGCGCCGCGCGGCCCGATCTCGCCGTCACCTTCGACAACTTCATCGTCTCGCTGAAGGCGCTGTATTCGGAGTTCACGCCGGAGTTCGCCGCGGCGGAAACCGGAATCGACGCAGCGCAGATTGTCGATGCGGCGCGCGCAATCGGTCGCGCGCGAGGAACGTTCAGCACACACAACTGGCGATCGGCAGCCGCGGGGAATCTCTGGGGCTGGCAAATCACTCGCTGTTTGTATCTGCTCGTCGTGCTGACCGGATCGGTCGCGACGAAGGGCGGCGTCGGCCTGCATCTCTCGAACAAGTTCGTCCCGAAGCATCCGATCCCGCCGCCGCCCCCAGACTACTGGAACGAGCTGCTCTTTCCGCGTGAGTACCCGCTCGCATTTTTCGAGATGAGCTTTCTGCTGCCGCACTTCCTGAAAGAGAACCGCGGCAAGCTGGATGTCTACTTCACGCGCGTCTACAACCCGGTCTGGACGAACCCCGACGGCTTCTCCTGGATGGAGATGCTGACGGATAAAGAAAAGGTCGCGTTGCACGTCGCGCTGACGCCGACGTGGAGCGAGACCGCCTGGTTCGCCGACTACATCCTGCCGATGGGGCTCGGCACGGAGCGCCACGACACGATGAGCCAGGAGACGCATGCCGCGCAGTGGCTCGGCTTCCGCCAGCCGGTGCTCCGCGTCGCGCGCGAGAAGCGCGGCGAAAAACTGAGCGCGACCTACGAAGCCAACCCCGGCGAGGTGTGGGAAGAGAGCGAGTTCTGGGCCGCGCTCACCTGGCGCATCGATCCCGACGGCTCGCTCGGCATCCGCAAGCACTTCGAGTCGCCGTACCGCCCGGGCGAGCGTGTGACGATGGACGAATACTACGGGTGGATGTTTGAAAACTCGGTGCCAGGATTGCCGGAGGCGGCGGCGACCGAAGGGCTGACGCCGCTCGCCTACATGCGGAAGTACGGCGTGTTCAAGGTGAAGGACAACGTCTACACGCCGCACCAGGAGCCGCTGTCGCCGGACGCGCTGAAAGGTGCCACGATCGACGCCGAGGACGAGGTCGTCATCAAAGATGGCCAGCGGATCGGCGTCGTCGTCAACGGTATCGCGATGACGGGGTTTACGACGCCTTCGCGCCGGCTCGAGTTCCACGCGCAGACGCTCGTCGACTGGGGCTGGCCCGAACACGCGGTGCCACGTTACGTTCCCGGTCACGTGCACTGGCGATCGTTGAAGCGCGATGAAGGCGAGTTCGATCTCTTGCCGAACTTCCGCCTGCCGACGCTCATTCACACGCGCTCGCCGGTGAAATGGCTGTACGAGATCTCGCACGACAACCCGCTGTGGATCGCGACCGCCGACGCGCGCCGCTACGGCATTGACACCGGCGATCTCGTGAAGGTCCGGACGCGCATCGGCTACTTCGTCACGCGTGCGTGGGTCACCGAAGGCATCCGGCCTGGGGTGCTCGGCATGTCGCATCACCTCGGTCGCTGGCGGCTGCATGAGGAGATGGGCAGCCGCGTCGCGTCCGCGCTGGTGACGATCGATCGTCAAGGCACCGGCTACAAGGTGTCGCAGGTGCACGGCGCGCAGCCGTTCGCGTCGAATGATCCCGACAGCTCGCGCATCTGGTGGACCGAGGTGGGCGTTCACCAGAACCTCACCTTCCCCGTGCAGCCCGATCCGGTCAGCGGCATGCACTGCTGGCATCAGCGCGTGACGCTCGAGAAAGCCGGGCCCGACGATCGCTACGGCGACATCTACGTCGACACCGCGAAGTCGCACGAGGTCTACAAGGAATGGCTCGCGATGACGCGGCCCGCGCCGGGACCCGGCGGACTGCGGCGGCCTCTCTGGTTCGATCGCCCCCTCCGACCGACGTCCGACGCGTACCGTCTGTAGACAACCTCCAGGCAGACCGCAAAGCGCGCAAAGGCCGCAGAGAACCGTTTCTCGCAATCTCTGCGAGCTCCGCGGTTGCTTTTGGACCCGTGCCACGGTTTGAAGCGTCATTACCTGATAAGTAATTGCGACGCTCGGCCCGGCGGTCACAACATTCCGGAGTCGATCCATGAACACGCTGCTTGGGTTCCCTCAGACCGACACGTTCGGCCGTCTGCTGCGGCAGTGGCGGACGACAAGGCATATGAGCCAGCTGGCGCTCGCGACCGAGGCGGGCATCTCGACGCGCCACTTGAGTTTTCTCGAAACGGGCCGCGCGCAGCCGAGCCGCGAGATGGTGCAGCTGCTCACCGGCATGCTCGACGTCCCGCTCGGCGAGCGGAACGCGCTGCTCGTGAGCGCCGGCTACGCGCCGATCTACGGCGAGCGGCCGCTCGGCGCGCCGGAGCTCGAGCCGGTACGGCGCGCGCTGCAGTTCATCCTGCGCCAGCAGGAGCCGTTTCCCGCCTTCGTCCTCGACGTCCAGTGGAACATCGTCATGCGCAACGACGCGTCGCGGCGGATCTTCGGTCTGTTCAAAGGTCCGGGTCATGACGAGAAGTCGGTCAACGTGATGCGCACGGTGTTCGATCCCGAGCGTCTCCGCCAATACATCACCAACTGGGAAGATGTCGCTCAGTGCCTGATGCACTCGATCCATCGCGAGGTGGCGGCCACCGGCAGCGACGCCGTGATCCGGCTGCGAGACGAGCTGCTCGCCTATCCCGGCGTCCCGTCAAGGTGGAGCGCGCCCGACGCGCTCGCCGCGATGCCGCCGCTCATCAGCATGCAGATGCGGAAAGGCGATCTCGCGCTGGCGTTCTTCTCGACCATCACGATGTTCGCCACGCCGAGAGATGTGACGCTGCAGCAGCTCAAAATCGAGTGCTTCTTCCCGGCCGACGCCGTCACCGAACAGGTGGCGCGCCGGCTCGCGCTGCCCGAACCAGTCGCCGTCTAGCGGAGTATCTCCTCGGAGTTACTACCGGGCCGCGCCGATGTCGCGGCCCGAAAATCGCGGTCGAAGGCTTGTTGTGAGTAGTACTCAATCAGTTGATATGGTCCACTCGTCGGGTTTTTCGACCTTACGTCTGGCGTAATCGTGTTTTCGCGAGCAGTCTCGACACAATCGATCGCGTCATGGTTCACGCGATCGCTCTCGCCGTTGCCTTGCATCTCTCAAACGCGGCGTCGGTGCCTGTGCCCACTATCGCGAAGGCGCAGGCTGAAGTCGTGCGCGTCTATCGCGACATCGGCGTCGACGTCGAATGGTCGCAGCCGGGCGTGCTGCGCGGCGATCAGCCGCAGTCGATCCACGTCGTCGTGATCCCGTACGAAACCGGCGATCTTCAGCAGCGTCCGAAGACCGTGATGGGCGCGGCCACCCGCACGCCGCACGGCACGCGGGTCGCCTACGTCTTCTACCGGCGCGTGGAAGCGGAGGCCGCGCAGTACGACGTGTCGCCCGCGTTCGTGCTCGCATGCGCGATCGCGCACGAAGTCGGTCATCTGCTGCTGCCGGATGGATTTCAGAGCGGCCACTCGAGGGCCGGCTTGATGCGCGCGTGCTGGGACCGCGACGATTTCCGCCGCGCCGACATGGGACAGCTGCGCTTCCTGCCCGAGCAGGCGCTGCTGATTCGCGCGCGGCTGACACCGTGAAGAAATACGCCGTTGAACGCAGAACTCGCAGAACACGCAGAAAACCTTGAGCATTTTTCTCTGCGGGTTCCGCGGTTTCTGCGTTGTACGTGATTTCTTCACACGCGGGAAAGGCTTCGCGCTACAAGCGCTTGTTGAATATCAAGGCCGCGACAGCGCTCGCCAGTAGCTCCACGAGCACGATCGCCGTCAACAGCGTGAACGTCCAGTCGCGCTGCTGCGCGTACTCCACGATCGACACGACCACGCGCGCGACCGGCGTCGCGAGCAGTACGACGATGCCGGTGTGCAGCAGCACGTTCGCGATCGCCTCACCGCCGCCGATGAGGGTGAGCACGAGGCCCGCGCCGAGACAGATCGAGCTCGCGGTCACGCCGGCGCGCAGCACGGCGCCGATCAGACGCTCGAGCCTAGACGGCGAACTCGTCATCTTTTTTGCACTGGCGCTGGGGCCCCTCCCCCAGCGCGAGCTGTCGCTGATGCCTCGCGGCAGACCGCTCGGCATAGCCGCAGGCGCTTCACATCAGACCCCGCGTGAACATCATCGCGGAGATGACAAAGAGCACGACGGCCATGAGCGCTTTCAACCATTTTGCCGACGCGCGCTGGCCGTAGCGCATCCCGCCCCACGATCCCAGCTGGACGCCGAGCACGCCCGCCGCCGCCAGCGCAGGAATCAGCTGTCCTTGTCCGTAGTAGATGACGGCGCCCGCCGTCGCAGTGACGCCAATCATGAACGCGCTGGTGGCCGCCGCCGCGCGCATCGGCACACCGCACCATGCGTTGAGCACCGGAACTTTGATGAAGCCGCCGCCGATGCCGAGCAGCGACGACAGGTTGCCGGCGATGAACGACGCGACCAGCGCCACCGGCAGTCGCTTGACGCGATACGTGACGGTCGCGGCGCTCTCCTCTTCGTAGTACCGCCCGCCGAGGACGCCGGGATCCGCCGACGGATCGAGGATCACGTTCCGCCGCTGCAGGCGGCTCAACATGATCACCGCCACGATCGCGCTGCTGACGCCGAACAGTTTCTGCAGCGTCGACTGCGCGAGCATCTGCGCCGTGACGCCGCCGAGCAGACTCCCGCCGGCGGTCGCCACTTCGAGCAGCATGCCGAGCCGCATGTTGATCAGGTGCTTACCCGCGCGTCCCGCCGACACGCTGCTGGATGTGGCGATGACCGTGGTGAGGCTGATCGCAGCGGCCGCGGTCATCGGAAAGCTGAGACCGAGGTTGAGGAAGGGGACGAGGAAGATGCCGCCGCCGAGGCCGAGCAGCGCGCCAAGGCTGCCGGCTACTGCGCCCGCTACGAAAATGATCAGCGCGAGGACCGGGGTAACAGCTGGCATGTCACAACGATCGACGCAGAGCTCGCGGAACACGCAGAGCCAACCGTTCTCTGCGGGTTCTGCGGGTTCTGCGTTGATCGTCGTGGGTGTGTGGCGTCACGTGTAGAACTTTCGCGTTTGTGCGAGATACCGAGTCGCTTTTTCGATAGCCCGCGACTCGGCCTCGTCGCGCGTCGCGCCGTCGGCGCGCGCGAACCGCGCACCCGGATCGACGTTCGCGATCGTGCAGTGGTAGATGTCGCCGAGCTTGTAGGTCTCGATCGAGACCGGCCAGCCGGCCAGCTCCGCCTGGCGCCGCGTGTAGTCTTCGGGTTTCATCGGAGCTCAATGCCAATCAACGAACCACGAAAACGCGAAACCACGAAACCACGAAACTTAAATCATCTTTTTCGTGTTTTCGTGTTTTCGTGCTTTCGTGCCTTCGCGGTTGCATTTGGCTTTTACGGCTTCTCGACCGGTGCTCCCACGAGATTCCCCCACTCGGTCCACGAGCCGTCGTAGTTCTTCACGTCCTTGAACCCGAGCAGATGCTTGAGCGCGAACCACGTGAGGCTCGATCGCTCGCCGATGCGGCAGTACGCGATGACCGGCCGGTCGCTCGTGATCCCCTGTGCTGAGTACAGCGCGCGCAGGTCGTCGAAGCTCTTGAACGTCCCGTCCTCGTTGCAGTTCTTTCCCCAGGGAATGCTCTTCGCGCCCGGAATATGTCCACCGCGCTGGCACGTCTCGGGAAGTCCCGGAGGCGCGAGGATCTCGCCGGTGAATTCCTGCGGGCTGCGGACGTCGACGAGCGACGCCGATTTCGATTTCATCGCCTGCTGCACTTCCGGCAGGAACGCGCGCAGTGAGGTGTCGGGCGCCTTCGTCTTGTAGGTCTTCGCGGCGATCGACGGCTTGTCGGTGCGCAGATCGCGTCCTTCGGCGAGCCACTTCTTGCGGCCGCCGTCCATGATCCGCACGTCCTCGTGCCCGTAGATCTTCAGCTGCCAGAACGCCCACGCGGCGAACCAGTTGTTGTTGTCGCCGTACAGCACGATGGCCGTCTGGTTGTCGATGCCGGCCCGGCCGAGCAGCGCTTCGAGCTTGTTGGCCGGCACGATGTCGCGCACCAGCGTGTCGCAGAGCTCCGTGGTCCAGTTCCAGCCGGCGGCGCCGGGCACGTGCCCCTGATCGTACGCCGTCGTATCGACGTCCACCTCGACCACTCGCACGCCGGCGTCGGTGGCGTGCTGTGCGACCCAGTCGGTGGTGACGAGAACGCCTGGTAGTGTGACTGCCATGATCGACCTCCCTCCGGAATTCTACTTCCTGACGATGCCGATGCTCGCGATCGTGTCACCCTTTTTGAGCGACGGCACGGCGCGAATGAACATGATCGTGCCGGCCTCGGGTGCGATGATCTCTTGCACTGGACGATTGAGGTAATCGGTCACCACGCCGAGCTTCGCGCCCTTCGCGACGTTCGCGGCGCGATCGACCGACGGATGAAACATGCCGTTTTGTTCCGCGGCGATCGTGATGAGCGTTTCGATCCAGATCGGATGCACGGCCGGCGCCGCGCTCAGCGTCCGCATTTTCAGGTGCGCCATCACGTTGCGCACGCCGCGCTCGAGCATGGCCGCTTCCGCGGCATCGACCGGACCCGAGCGGCCGGCCTCCGCCGTGATCGACGGCTTCCCGCGCGTCGTCGCCGTGTTCTCCAGAAAGCGCGACGCGTTGGGATCCTTCGGTCGGTCCGCTGAGATGATGATGTAGGGGAGGCCGAAGGCGATGGCCATCGCCTTCGATGCCTCGTCCTGCTTCTGATTGCCCGTCACCGTCCAGTAGCTGTAGGGCCGCAGGTTCTCGTCGAGATCGCCGCCGTGCAGATCGATCAGATGGTCGCACCGCTCCACCACTTCTTTTGTGATCACGTACGACGCGCGCTCGGTCTGCGTGCCGTTGGCGTTGCCCGGATAGAAGCGGTTCATGCTCTTGTTGTCGGTCGGGTTGACGTGCGGCGTGATCTGCTCGAAGGACGGTACGTTCACAATCGGCAGCAGAATCAGCGTGCCCGACACCTCAGCGGGATTCGTGCCGGAGATGAGTTGCTCGACCGCGATGATCGACGCGTACTCGGAGCCGTGCGCGCCCGACACGACGGCGAGCACAGGTCCAGGCCGTGCCCCGTGGATCAGGGCGACCGGAATGTCGTAGCCGGCGTCGACGCCGGCCGGCACCTTCAGCACGCCGTACGCCTTCTCGCCGCGCTTCGCGGTCGCGGTGCCGACCGTGAACGTCGGTCTGGCATCCTGGCCGAGGGCTGTCGCTGCGACGCACAGGATCAATGACGCTGCGAACAGTGCTTTCATCTCATGCCTTTTCTTATTCGCGTGGGGCCCCACCCCCACGCCAGATGCCCTCGCGCCGTAGCGCTCGGGCATAACCTTCATTGGCCGCGGGCACCTTCGGTGCACACGCGGCCGCGGCGATTAGCGACTAACGACCAATGACCAACGACTACAGCCTAAACCCGCGCAACTTTACAACGGTTCGCGCAAGCCCATATAGTTGCGGGCTGGCCGGTGTGAAGACTTACCCGCTCTTTATCAACGGTGAATTCGTCGCGCCGGAGGCGCCGGCGACCCTTGACGTCCTCGACCCGGCGACCGCCGAGGTCATCGCGCGCGTGCCGGACGCGAGTGCCGCGGACGTCGACCGCGCGGTGAAGGCGGCGCGCACGGCCTTCGACGAAGGCCCGTGGAAGGACGCGACCGCGCAAGACCGCGGGCGGATTCTGCTCAAGCTCGCGAACATCGTGCGCGATCGCGCCGCCGAGCTCGCCGAGCTCGAGACGCGCAACACCGGGAAGCCGATCGTCGAAGCGGAGTTCGACATCACCGACGTCGCGACCTGCTTCGAGTACTACGGCGGGATGGCGACAAAGATTCACGGCGACGTGATTCCAGTCCCCGACAACGCGATGAGCCTCGCGCTGCGCGAGCCGATCGGCGTCGCCGGCCAGATCATCCCGTGGAATTACCCCCTGCTGATGGCATCGTGGAAACTCGCGCCGGCCATCTGCGCCGGCTGCACGACGGTGCTGAAGCCCGCCGAGCAGACGCCGCTGACCGTTCTCGAGCTCGCGACAAGTTTCCACGACTGCGGGCTACCGCCCGGAGTCGTCAACATCGTCACCGGCCGGGGCGAGACGGCCGGCGCGGCAATCGTCGAGCATCCCGGCGTCGACAAGATTGCGTTCACCGGCAGCGTCGAGGTCGGCAAGACCATCATGCGCAACGCGGCGAACACGCTGAAGAAGATCTCACTGGAGCTCGGCGGAAAATCGCCGAACATCTTTTTCGCCGACGCCGACTTCGCGCCCGCGGTCGAAGGCGCGCTGTTCGGCATCTTCTTCAATCAGGGGGAGGTTTGCTCCGCGGGCAGCCGCATCCTCGTCCAGCGGCCGATTTACAAAAAGTTTGTCGACGCGATGGTCGAGAAAGCGCGCGCGATTACGGTCGGGCCCCCGATGGATCGGAACACGAAGATGGGCGCGCTCGTCAGCCGCGAGCAGTTCGATCGCGTGCGCGAGTATCAGGAAATCGGGAAGCAGGAGGCCAAGGTCGCGTTCGGCGGCGGCCGCGCGACTTCTATTCCAGGGGCCGGCGTGCTCGACAAGGGCTTCTTCGTCGAGCCGACGATCTTCTACGATGTCGACAACCACAGCCGCATCGCGCGCGAAGAGATCTTCGGGCCGGTCGCCTGCGTCATCCCGTTCGACAGCGAAGAAGACGCGCTGCGGATTGCGAACGACACGTACTATGGCCTGGCGGCGGCGGTGTGGACGCGCGACATCTTTCGCGCCATGCGCGTGGTGAAGAATCTGCGCGCCGGCATCGTGTGGGTGAATCACATGCAGCCCACGTATGTCGAAGCGCCGTGGGGCGGCTACAAGCAGAGCGGCATCGGCCGCGAGCTCGGCAAATGGGGCGTCGAGGAATATCTGAACGTCAAGCAGGTGTACATCAACCTTTCGGAACAGCCAATCGGATGGTACTGAGGGTGGCGAAGTTCGATGGACGGGCTCCCGCAGCGCAGCTTTAGAGAGCGTTGCCAAATTACCTCGCCACCACGGGGGACACGGAGGACAGGAGCTTCAAACCTGTCCAGGACACGATTTTTTCTCCGCGTCCCCCGTGTCCTCCGTGGTGGAGAGCTTCATTCTGTCGCAGCGCACTTTTAATCAGGAGGCAGACCATGACGTACTACGGTGGCAAAGATCTGGCAGACGCGTTTCGCACGGTTCGAAAGAACACGATTCAGATCGCCGAAGACATTCCCGAGGACAAGTACGAGTTCCGCGCGGCGCCCGACACGCGCACCGTCTCGCAGATGCTCGCGCACATCGCCATCGCGCCAAACTTCTACCACTACGTGCACAGCAATAGGATCACCGACATGAAGACGGTCAACTTCGCCGACCTGGTGCCGCAGTGGACCGCCGCGGAGAACAAGCCGCGATCGAAAGAGGAACTGGTCGCGTACCTCAAAGACGAGGGCGATAAGTTCGCGTCGTTTCTCGAGACCATCGACGACGCGGTTCTCGGTGAGCAGGTGGCGCTGCCGCCGGGCGCGCAGCCGGCGTCGAAAACCCGGTTCGAGATGCTGCTCAGCGCGAAGGAGCA
>MNEX01000333.1:25160-30181 GCA_001917905.1 Acidobacteria bacterium 13_1_40CM_65_14 | reverse complement strand
ATCTCACCGCGCCGGGCTCGAGCTCCGCGCTCGTCTCGACACCGCGAATCATCAGCACGGCGCCCACGGCGCCGACGGCCACGCCGCCCCACAGCAGTTTCAGATTTTTTGCCTTCAGCGCGCCGCACTGATTGCCGGCGTAAATCGGATCCGCCTTCTGCGCGACGCACGCCTGATACGCCCCCTTCGGCGCGTTGCCGCTGCTGCTGTCTTCGACTCGGAAGGCGGTCAGCCCGAGTGCGGCCGTCGTCGCGCCGGCGGCGCCGAGCGCGAGCCCGGACCAGAACAACGTGCGGTGATGCGGCGTGTCGCGAGACGGCTGCTCGGCGGCGGCCGCCGCCGCGGCGTGCTCGATCGATTTGTGAATCGACGGTTGGTCCTGCGCGAACGTCGGACTGGCGGCGAACGCGAAAACCAGTAGCAGGGTCACGACGGCTCTCATGGTGACGCCTCCGGAAGGGTGAGGGGAGTAACGCGGAACGCGTGCGATTGTACTCATTTCCGATTGCGCGGCGATCGCGATCACAACGGCATTCACGAAACACGACAACGCGAAAACACGAAGATCCGAAACACGAAGGCACGAAATTGTCGTGACACCTGCGTGACAAACTCGCGGAGGAGCTCGTCGAAACGCAAACGAAAACGCCGATCGCGCGGGGTACTTAATAAGGTAGGCGGTCCTAACTGGACTCGTAATACAGCCCGAGTGCGTGCAGCAGCGGAATGTCCTGCATCGAGAAGAGGATGGCGGGCTCAGTGCCTCGATGCCGATGGTTGTGCGGCGCATTGGGCGGCACGACGAAGAAGTCGCCGGCGTCCCAGTCGTAGCGCTCGTCGGCGATGGTGGTAGAACCGCTGCCTTGCACGACTTGATACACCGCGCTGCTGGTCTGGCGATGCGCGCGGGTTTCCACGCCGGGCCGGATCATCTGGAGATAGCACCCGATGGTCGGCAGCACCGACGCGCCGGTCAGCGGATCCCGGTACTCCACGATCACATCGTCGTACGGACTCGCGGACGATTCGGCCTGCTGCAGCAGCCTGCGGTACGCATCGTCCCACTTGTAGTGAATCGTCCGCGGCGTGATCGCGCCGCTGCCAACGGCTTCTCGAGGCTCCTCGCGCGGCTCCATCTTGAGGATCTCGAGGTAGCGCACGACGGGTGAATCGAGGCCGTCGAGCCACATGACCGGCTCGCTGCCTTCGTTGCCGTGTTCGTGCCACATCATGCTCGGCGTGAGCACGAGATCGCCGGGCGCCATCACGCACTTGTCGCCTTCGACGATCGTGTACGCGCCTTCGCCCTTGAGCATGAATCGAAGCGCGTTCGGCGTATGGCGATGCGCGGGAGCCGTTTCACCAGGCAAGAGGTACTGAATCGCGCCCGAGAGCGTGTGCGCGCTGGTGCGCTCGGGGACGCCGGGATTGGCGAGGCGGAGGATGCGGCGCTCCGCCCCGCGGCCCGGCACCACGAACTGTGGACTGCAGCGCAGCCGCGGCTCGATCTCGGCCCATCGCCAGAGGAACGGTTGGACGCGCGATGCTTTCGACTGAATCAGCGGACCGGATCGCGACCACGGCGCGTCGAGGCCAGCGTCGGATAACCACGCACAGTACGCTTCGAGATCCATGGCGGTCACAATCAGGGACGGTCTAAAGACCGTCCCCTACAAACGATCAAGAACGGTCCACGGTAGGGGACGGTCTTCAGACCGTCCCGACTATTGCGTCGGTGGCTTCGATTTGGGCTGAAGCTCCGTTGTCTTCGCTTGATCGATGTACCACGCGGCGGTCTTGTCCGAGAAGAAGCCCTCTGTGCGCAGCTGTTCCGCGGCGCGCTGCACACACGCGGCGTACTTGTCGCGCGTCAGCTCTTCGTTTTTCTGCAGGAGTCCCAACCGCCGCCACGCCTGCGCCGGCGTCTCGCGGTAATCCCAGACACCGTTGCGATTCATGTCGACGAACACCTTTTTTCCGTCGAGCGGCTCGATCCCCTCGCCGGTGAACGCCGCGAACGACGTCGTGCCCGATGTGCTTTCCGGATACGAGAAGTAGACGCCGAGCGGACAGGCGACTTCGGGAAACGCGAGCGCGGGACTCTCGATCACGCCGTCGTTGTCCGCGTCGCCGACGGCCGCGACGTCCGCATGCGACGGCGGCGGATTGGTCCCTTTCTCGACCCACGCATCGAGGATGTCGACGAAGCGGTCCATCATGCGCGACAAGTCGAGGCCATCCATGATAACGCCGATAACGCCGTCGCCGCGGCGGCCGGCCGCGAGGCTCTCGTTGCCCGAGTGGCTGATGCCGCGAATTTCGTACATGCGCTCTTTCGCCGGCGCGAGCCCCTTCTCGCGCAGGATGCGCGCGTTGCTCCGCTTGTTGGCGAGATAGCTCGGCGACATGTACGACGGCATCTTGTGATTCCAGATGTTGTTGTACATCTGGTGCGAGATGTCGATCTGCGGGACGAACGTCGCCTTGTCAGCGGCATTCGCGAACAGCACGTCCTTGCCGTCCTTCATCAGCACCGGCAGCCACGTGCCCGCCGCCGCATCGTCCGCCAGGATGCCGTCGAAGTAGCGTTTGCCGGCGCGATCGACGTTGAGGCCCGGCGTGTAGTTCAGATCGCGGCCGATGCGCGCGCCCGCCGAGTGGCCGTAGAAGTAGGTGAGCCGCGGACCCTGACCGAGCCGATCGGCGACGATCTTCCGCGCGACGTCGCCGAAGTCGGTGATGTAGTGCGTCGTGTCGTTGAACGCGAGCGAGTCGACCGGCGTCCCGTCCTCGAACGTCGCTTTGATCTCACCGAGTCCTTCCGCCGACGTGCGCCGCGTTTTCACGAGCGCGTAGCCCTTCGACACCATCAGGACGTCGTACTTATTGAGATCGTCGCGATACTGATTCCACGCCTTCAGGCCGCCCTGTTTGAAAGAAGCCCCGCGGCCGTGAGCGGTGATGAACATCTTGCCGTTCCACGCCGCCCGATCGCGCGGATAGACGATGGTCATCGACGCGCCTTTGTCGCGCTCGTAGCTCGCAATCGCGAACAGCACCGGTCCGGGATTGCCCGACTGCGGGAACACGAGGTCCGGCGACTGCGTGAGGTAGTCCTTGTACTCGCCCTGCCTAGTCGCGTAGCCTTCGACGCTGCCGTTCAAGCCGACGTCGATGCGCTTGAACGCCTTGCCGTCGATCGTCACGTCGCTCTCCTGCATCGCGCACGAGGTGGGTCCGACTTTCTTGCCGCCTTTCACGTCACGCGGCGGGAGCAGAAACGCGTCGCAGGATTTTTCTGCGACCTGAGCGTTCGCGGTCGAGCCCACGGTCGCCCACATCACACACGAAAACACGAAAACACGAAAACACGAAACGAGAGCCAAACTTCTTTTTCGTGGTTTCGTGATTTCGTGGTTTCGTGATCGATGGTGTCGCGGCCGATACATGCTTACCGTCCTCCCGCTGTCGCCGCCGCCGGCTTGATGAAGAACTCCGGCATCTTGAACATGAACAGCGCGTTGCTCACGCTGTCGATGGCGTACACCTCGTGATTCTTGGGGTTGATGGCGACGCCGGCCGGCCAGACCAGCCCGGTCGCCGGGCCCTTGATGACGGCGCGCGGCGGGACGTCGCCGTTGTCGTCGATGCTCCAGACGCCGATGAACCCGGTCCTGTCGGGATCCCACGGCGAGGGCCGCGGATCTTCGTAGTGATACGCCTCGAAGTTGTTCTTGATCGTCGCGTAGATGAGCCCGTGCTCCTCGTCGACGAAGACCTGCCGGATCTTGATGATGCCGGTGTGAGGCCCGGCAATCTTCGTGCGCGGCTTCGGATCGCCGTTGTCGAGCCGGTTGAACACGAGGATGGCGTCGTCCGACTCGCGCCCGCCGGTGTCGACGCGGTTGGCGACGACGATGCAGCCGCGCTTCGAGTCCGTGGCCAGGCCGTAGATGTTGCTGACGCCGGAGTTCGGCCCGCCAATCCGGCGCGTCGGCGCCACGTCGCCGTACGCGGTCCGCGGGAACACGAGCACGGCGTCGTCACCCGATTCGACGATCAGCTCGTCGTGCTCGAGATCCACGAACAGCGTGTCCGGCTGCACGATGCCGGTGCGCGGCCCCTGCAGGATGCGCTTCGGCGGCGCGTCGCCGGCGGCGTCGCCCGGCAGCGTCAGGATCGCGCCGCCCAGCGCCACCGGGACGACGATCTCGTCGTGGATCGGATCGTAGAAGATGCCGTGCATCGTGCGGCTGGCGCGCGTCCGCTGTCCTGAAATCACCCGAGTCGGTTCTGCGTTTCCGTTTGCCAACCTGGCAAACGCCGAGATTCTCGGCTCGCTCACTCAATTGGGGACCAGGATCTCGTCGCGCTTCGAGTCGTACGCGACTGCCCCTGGGTTCCCGAAGCCGACCGTCGGCGATCCCGCCGGCGCGTTGCGGAGGATGCGCTTGGGGGCGACGTTCCCCGACGCAGTGATCGCGAAGACGAGCGCCGTGTGCGCGCCGTAGTTCGCGACCCAGATCTCGTTGTTCTTCAGGTCGTAGGCCACGCCCATCGGCCCCGTGATGCCGGTCTGCGGTCCTTTGATGATGCGGACCGGCGCGACGTCGCCCGCGCCGGTGCGCCGGAAGATGCGGATCGAGCTGTCGCCGTTGTTCGCGACGGCAATCTCGTTGCGCGTGCGATCGACATCGATCGCCATCGGCCAGTTGAGGCCGGTCTTCGCACCCTGAATCCTGCGGAGCGGCGCGACGTTGCCCTTCGCGTCGCCGCTGTAGACGGTAATCGACGGCTCGTCGAACCGGCCGCCGACGACCGGCTGCGGCTCGGAGACGCGCGTCCCTCGTTGACGCGCCGGCGCATCGCCGGGCGCGACCTGACGTCCGTTCTGGTTGCCGTGGTTGGCGACGACGATCTCGTTGTTCCTGCCGTCGAAGAACACGCCGTGCGGATCGCCCAGCCCGGTGTCGACGCCGCGGATCGTGCGCAGCGGCTGGTCGTGGCCCTGCGCGCCGCGC
>MNEX01000333.1:20335-25051 GCA_001917905.1 Acidobacteria bacterium 13_1_40CM_65_14 | reverse complement strand
TCGCGATCGATGGCGACGCCCGCGACGAACATCATGCCGGTCGATGGCCCGCGGATGCCTGTCAGCGCTTCGACCGCTTCGCGTCCTTTCGACGCGGCAACCCGATCGTAGGACCACAGGGCGTGGCGGTTCGGATCGCTCATGAACACGAGGTTGCGCTCGGAGTCCACGACGACGCTGTGCAGCGTCGGGTACGGATCGCTGACGACACGAACCGGCGCGACATCCCCGCCCGCGATGGTCGCCTTGTCCCAGCCCGGCGGCCATCGCTGGATATCCGCCGCCGCTGGCTGGTCATCGAGACACCCGTTCTCGAGCTCGAGCGCGTGGAGCTTCGCTTCGAAGCCCGATCCGCCTGGCACCGGACAGATGGTTCCTTCAGTGTCGCCCCGATTGTTGCCGCTCAGTGTGAGGAGTAGTAGCCCGGTCAGTGCGATGACGACTCGCCGCATAGCGCTCCCCTGAGGAGGTGTTACGGAGGTTTACGGAGGTAACGGATTCACAAACGGAGGAACGGAGGCAACGGAGCACGAACGGAGAAGAGCGGTTCGACGGCCGGCCTGCGTAGCAGGCCGGCTCACGCAGCCGGATCGGATCGCGATCATGAGCGACCCTGGATGACGTAGCCGCTCATGATCGCGATCCGATCCGGCTGCGTGCGTCGCTTCGCGACGCCGTCGAACCGCGCGCCGCCCGCACATCGCGCTGGCCGGATCGCTGTCTTCTCCGTTCGTCCTCCGTTAGCTCTGTTCCTCCGTTTGTGAATTAACCGCTACCTCCGTCCCTCTCCGTTCCCTCCAACTAGAACAAAATCTTCGCGCCCAACTGCACCTGTCTCGACGAGGTGATCGTGCGCGTGATGCGGCCGGCGGTGGCGAGCGGCGCTTCGTTGGCCGCCGCGGCAGCGAACACGGTGCGATCGGGCGTCGCGAAGTTCGGGCGGTTCAGCAGATTGAACACCTCGAGGCGGAACTGCACCTGACCGCCGCTGCCGAGCGCGCCGACCCTCGTGTTCTTCACCAGCGACACACTCGTCATCGCGTAGCTCGGACCAGTAAGAATGTTGCGTCCCGCGTTGCCGAAGAAGCCCTGCGGTCCGAGGACGAACGCCGACGTGTCGAAGTAATGATCGGGTCCGCCGAGAATCACGCTGTCCGGATCCACACCCGGTTTCAGATTCGGCCGATCCTCGCCCGACGTGTTCCCGGACCGCGACCAGTTGGTCGCGCCGAGCGCCGGCGTGAACGGCACGCCGCTCCTCATCGTCACGATGCCGTTGAACTGCCAGCCGCCGAGCAGCGGATGCGCGTCGAGACCGGGCAGGTCCCACACGAAGTTCGTGCTGAACACGTGCCGCACGTCGAAGTCCGATCGCGCCCAGTCGATCTCACGGTCGTACGGATCCTGCGGGTAGACCGACGAGTTGTTCACGTCGGCGTTCAACTGCGCCTGGAGGTTGTCCATCGCCTTGCTCAGCGTGTAGGCCGCCTGGAGTTGATAGCGACGGCTGAAGCGCTTCTGCGCACTGAGCTGCAGCGAGTTGTACTCCGAGCGGCCGCCGTTGGTGCGGTAGTCGATCGGCCCGAAGGCGGGATTGCGCCGCGGCGCGCCGCCAGGGAAGAACTTGGTGCCGTCGGCTTGAATGACCGGCACGATCGGATTGGCTTCGATCGCGCTCATCAGGTTGTGCGCGCGCGATCCGGCGTAGCCAACCGTCGCGGTGATCTGGGCGGCGAGCTCGCGCTGCACGCTGACGTTGAAGGTGATGCCGTACGGCTGCTTGATGTTGTAGTCGAGCGTCCGCGCGCTGGCGGCGCCGGCCGTCAGCGAGGCCGGCCGCGGGAACGTCGGGTTGTTGATCGTCGCGGTCGCGGCAAACGGCGGCGAGAAGGCCGCGATGCCGAATGCGCTGTTGAACGGGCCGTCGGTGTCGTGATAAACCCCCGCGCCGCCGCGGACGGCCGTCCTGCCGTCACCCTTCACGTCCCACGCAAAGCCGAGGCGCGGCGCCCAGTTCTTGAGCGACGGGTTCTCGCCGAACGGCGCACCCACGGTGAACGACTTGTCGCTGAAGATGTCGCGCAGCGTCGTGTCGAGACCGTTCATCTCGGCCGGCAGCGTGTAGAACTCGTACCGCAGACCGAGGTTCAGCGTGAGCCGATCGGTCGTCCGGTAGTCGTCCTGCACGTAGAACCCGAACAGTGTGTTCGGCCGCACGCGCTCGAGCTGCGCGCCGGGCGGCACGCCGACGAATCGCGTCGGCGTGCCCGCGAGGAACGCCCGCACGTTGGCGAAGGTGTAGCTGCCGCGGATGTTGGTGGCCGTCAGCTTGTTCGTGCGGAGGTGCTCGACGAGGGCGCCGCTCTTGAGCAGATGCCGCCCTTTCACGTACGACACGTCGTCGGACGCCGTCCAATAGAAGCTGTTGTTCGATGACGGGTTCGTCGTCGTGCCGCCAAGCCCCGACCACCCACCAACGTTGATCACGCCGATCTCGTTCTGTCCGGCGATGAACGCCAGATCGGGCACCTGAAGGAAGTCCGGGAGCTGCTCGAAACGCAGCCGGCTGTGCGAGAAGCGCGCGGTGTTGAGCAGCGCGGGCGAGATGATGCGCTTGTATTCCGACGTGAAGAACTGATTCTTCGAAACGGAGTTCGTCGCGAAGTCGGGGAAGCCGGCGGTGACCCTCTGATTCGCACCGTCGTAGGTGTAGCGCGCGAAGATCGAATCCTTGTCGCTCACCGTGTAGTCCACGCGGCCCTGGTAGAAGTTCTCGCGCGTCGGCTGGTTGAACTCGTACGAGTACTGACCGATGCCGGTGTTCACGCCGACGTCGCCGGCGTTTGGCTGCGGATACAGGTCGAGATACCGGCGCATGACGGGATTGATCGGCGCGAACGCACCGGAGCGCGCCGCTTCGCTCGGCACGAACGAGGTCGTCGTCACGCCGAGATCCTCCTGCAGCCGCTCGACGCCGCCGAAGAAGAACAGACGGTTCTTCCGAATCGGACCGCCGGCGCTCGTGCCGAACTGATTCCGGCGGAACGGCGGCGGTTGGCTGCCGCGATCGAAGAAGTTGCGCGCGTCCATCGAGCTGTCGCGAAAGAATTCGAAGCCCGATCCGTGAACGTTGTTCGTGCCGCTCTTGGTCACGAGGCTGATGACGCCGCCCATCGCGCGCCCGTAGTCGGCCGAGTACGCGTTGGTGACGACGCGGAATTCCTGAATCGTTTCGACGCCGAGCGTCGTTTCCGCCGCCGACACCGTCGCGGTGCCCGCATAGCCGCGCATGTTCGCGCCGTCGAGCAGGTAGCTGTTCGACCGGAAGCCCATGCCGTTGATGTTCAGCTTCGTGCCGCGATTCGACGAGGAAGTGCTGTCCTTCTCGCTGAAGTTCGACACACCCGGCTGCAGCAGCGCGAGGTCGATGTAGTTTCGGCCGTTCAGCGGCAGCTCGGAGATGGTTTTCTCCGTCACGACGGCCGACATCGCCGCGCTGCGCGTGTCGACCAGCGCGGAGGTGCCGACGACCGTGATCGATTCTTCGGTGCCGGTGACTTTCAGCGTGAGGTTCAGTCCCGCTTCCTGCGCGACGGCGAGCGTGACGCGCTCGACGGCGATGCCGAATCCCTGCAGCGTCGCGCGCGTCTCGTACGTGCCGGGCGGCAGTCCCGGCACGGTGAAGTACCCGTTCGCATCGGTGACGATCGATCGCGTCAAGCCGGTGTCCACGTTCTTCACGACAACGTCGACGCCCGGCAGCACCGCGCCGGTCTGATCTTTGATCGTGCCCGAGATGGTGGCGGATGTGATTTGCGCGAAGCTCGCGACGGTGGACGCAAAGATGAGGATAACGATCAGGATGGGGACGAGGAAGACGCTGCGCATGCCTGCCTCCGATTGAACCGGCGAGAATTGGCCCACCATAGCGGGGGCAGTAGCGGAAATCAAGCAGTATGGTCAGACCATTAATTTGAATTGCTCTTTTTGCTTGACTTCTCCCGCCGCGGCCCGCACTTTGTGCGACGACGTCAATGGTCTGACCTTCTGCGGGAGGTTTTCTGCAATGAAGCGCGTCCTCATTCGCACGTGTCGACGAAACGCAAACTCTTCACCACGGGGGACACAGAGGACACGGAGAAAGGTTTTTTCCTCCGCGTCCCCCGTGTCCTCTGTGGTGGCGAGTTTGGGGATCGTGCTCGCGGCGCTCGTCTGCGCGGTCGGGATCGCCGCTGCGCAGGGCACGACCGGATCGATTTCCGGATTCATCACCGACGACACCAGCGCCGCGCTGCCGGGCGCCACCGTCACCGTCCGCCAGATCGAAACGGATCAGAAGCGCGTGATCGTCACCGACGCCGGCGGGCGGTACCGCGCGCAGGCGCTGTCGCCGGGCCGGTACGAGATCTCGGTCGAGCTGCAGGGCTTCCGGCCGTCGCGCGTCTCGGATCTGCAAATTACCGTGGGACAGGACGCGGTCGTGAACCTGCAGCTCAAAGTCGGCGGCATCGACGAGCAGGTGACGGTCACCGGCGAAGCGGCGCTCGTCAACATGCGCCAGTCATCGGTCGCCGCGCTCGTGGACGAGAAGCAGATCCGCGAGCTGCCGCTGAACGGACGCGATTTCAGTCAGCTCACGCTGCTCCAGCCGGGCGTCACCGCGTCGCCGAGCACGCAGCAGCAGGTCGATCGCGGGATGGGCACGCAGGTGTCGAT
>MNEX01000333.1:10191-20278 GCA_001917905.1 Acidobacteria bacterium 13_1_40CM_65_14 | reverse complement strand
GAGTACGGCCGCAGCACCGGCGGCATCGTGACTGCCGTCACGCGCTCGGGGACGAACACGATCAAAGGCACGCTGTTCGAGTTCAACCGCGACAGCCGCTTCGACTCGAAAACCTTCTTCGACGATCCGAACAGCGACATCCCGCCGCTCAAACGGAATCAGTTCGGCGGATACCTGGGCGGACCGATCGCCAGGGATCGGACGTTCTTCTTCGGCAGCTACGAAGGGCTGCGCCAGGATCGCGGGCTGACGACGATTGCGACGGTGCCGAGCCGCGCGACGCGTGCGCGCACCGATATCAGTGCGGTCACCAAACCGTATCTGCTGCTGTATCCGGAGCCGAACGGACGAGAAACGGGCCCGACCACCGCGTTGTACTCGGTGCAGGTCACGTCGCCGACGCGCGAGGACTACGCCGTCGGCAAGGTCGATCACACGATCTCCGGCAAACAGTCCGTGTCGGTTCGCTACTGGTGGGACAAGGCGCAGGTCGATCAGGACACCGCGATCCCGTTCTGGACGACCGACACGCGCACCAAGTCGCAGTCGTTCGTCGGCGAGCACAAGTGGCTGCTCGCGTCGAACGCGTTGAACGTGGCGAAGGTCGCGTGGAACCGCGCCTTCGAGGCGACGGACAACATCGAGAAGATCGCCTTCGATCCGAAGCTGTTCTTCGTCCCGGGCACGCGCTTCGCGAACATCTCCGTGTCGGGCATCAACTCGATCGGCCCCGACACCAACACGCCGACGTTCGTCGACCTGAAGAGCCTGCAGATCATCGACAACTTCACCTGGTCGCGCGCGAGCCACAACGTCAAGACCGGCGTCAGCTTCACGCACTACATGAACGATCAGGATTCGTCGTTCGACTTCGGCGGCGCCTACTCGTTCACGTCGCTCGAGAATTTTCTCCAGAACAGGCCGGGCACGTACGAAGGACAGGGCAACGGATCGTCGACCGACCGGCGGTGGCGCCAGAGCCTCATCGGCATCTACGCGCAGGACGACTGGTCGACGACGCGCAACCTCACGCTGAACATGGGCGTGCGGTACGAGTTCATCACGACCCCTCACGAGCTGGGCGGGCGTGAAGCGAGCATGCCGGATCTGCAGGCGGCGAGCACCGTGCCAGGCGGGCCGATCTTCAAGAACCCCTCGCTCAAGAACGTCGCGCCGCGTGGCGGCTTCGCGTGGGACATCACGGGCGACGGCAAGAACGCGCTGCACGGCGGCGCCGGTCTCTTCTTCGAGCCGATCCTCAGCAACATCTATCGCGCGTACGGCAACCGCACGCCGCCGTACTACAACTTGATCAACCCGGCGAGCCCGACGTTCCCGAATCCTCCGACCTCGGGCAGCTCGTCGCTGCTGCGGCTCGATCTGGTCGACTACAACATCAAGAATCCGTACCGCGTGCAGTACAACCTGACGTACCAGCGCGAGCTGCCCGGACGCACGATCGTGACCACAGGCTTCGTCGGCTCGCGGGGCTACGACCAGATCCGCAACGTCGAGTACAACCAGTCGATTCCGATCGTGCAGGCCGACGGCAGTTACTTCTTCCCGTCCGCGACGCGCCGCAACCAGAATTTCGGCAGCATGCGCCTGCGCACGACCGACGGTCTCTCCTGGTACAAAGGCCTCATCGTCGGGGCGAGCCGGCGATTCAACGCCGGCCTGGCGACACAGGTGTCTTACACGCTCGGCAAATCCGAGGATCTCGGATCGCAGGCCGTGGGCAGCGCCGACTTCGACAACAGCTTCCAGCCGGCGTACGCGTTCGATCCGATGAGCAACAAAGGGCTGTCGGACTTCGACATCCGCCACAACTTCGTCGTCAACGCGACGTGGGAGCTGCCGTTCGCGAAATCGCTCACCGGCCCGGCTCGCGCGATTGCCGACGGCTGGCAGGTGTCGAGCATCGTCACCGTTCGCTCGGGCATTCCGTTCTCGCCGGTGCTCGGTTTCGATCGCGCGCGCGCCGCACCGCGGTCCGGCGGCGCGGGACAGCGTCCGGATCTCGTCGCCGGCTGCTCGCTCAATCCTGTGCTCGGCGGCGCGGATCTGTATTTCGATCCGAACTGCTTCTCGCTGCCGGCGCTGGGCACGCTGGGCAACGTGCCGCGCAACACGATCATCGGTCCGGGGTTTGGGTCGTGGGACATGGCCTTCTTCAAGAACATCGCGATTGGCGCCCGCCGGCGGATTCAGCTCCGCGCGGAAGGCTTCAACATCACGAACCACGTGAACCTCGGGCTGCCGGCGCTGCCGGCGAGCACCGTGTTCAATTCCGCGGGGCGCGTGTCGACCGCGGGGCAGATCACGAACATCGTGGGCACGGCGAGGCAATGGCAGTTCGGCGTCAAGGTCGACTTCTAAGTCAGGAGGCGCCGGCGGCCACACCGAGCCGCGGCCATGGGAAGCCGCGGCGAGGTGTCAGCGTTAGTTCGTGGCGGGGGTGGGGCCCCGCCGCCAGTGCAAAAAGTTGACGGGTAACCAAGTCCGAAAACGTCACCCACGAAATAGATCGAAAGACGAGACTAGAGCTACCAGACCGCTTTGATCCCCAGCTGAATCTGCCGTGCGGCCGTCGACGTTGATGTGATGCGTCCCGCATCTTCGCGCACGGTGCCGTTGGTGTTGAAGATCTGATTGATATAGTCGCGCAGCGCCCGCGGCCACGCCCCGCGAGAAAGTAAAAAAATGTCTGCACCGATGACCGACGCCGAACTCAAACAGTTGATGAAACAGCTCTCCCGAGTCGCCGGATTGGATCTCAGCGACGAACGTGTGGATCGCGATCTCGCGGCGTACAAAGGTCATCTCGCCGCGATCGACAAGATCCGATCGATCGGTCTGCCGATCGAAGCCGAACCCTTCGTGCCGTTGAAGCGGTGACGTATGGATGTGACACGACGTGATTTTCTGGCGGGGTCGTTGGCGGTTCCTGTCGTAGGGCGGCCCGCGCTACAGGTGCCTTCTGATCTGTCGTATCTATCGTTGACGGATGCCGCGGCGCTGATCAAGGCGCTGCGTCTGTCGCCGGTCGAATTGACGCAAGCGCTCCTCGATCGCATCGATCGCCTCGACGGCAAGGTCGGCGCGTTCATCACGGTGACGCGCGAGGCGGCGCTTCGATCCGCGCGCGAGGCGGAGCGGGAGATTGCCGCCGGCCGATACCGGGGTCCGCTGCACGGCATCCCGTTCGGCGTGAAGGACACGCACTACACGAAGGGCATCCGCACGACGGCGAACACGCCGGTCCTCGTCGACTTCATGCCCGACTTCGACGCCACCGTCGTCGCGCGGCTGACGCGCGCGGGCGCGGTGCTCGTCGGCAAAACGAATCTGCCGGAGTTCTCGTTCGGGAGCGCAGGCGGAGGCGGCGCGTTCCCCGACGCGCACAACCCGTGGAACGTCGCGCGCACGCCCGGCGGATCGAGCAGCGGGTCGGCGGCGGCGCTCGCCGCGGGTCTGCTCACGGTCGCGACAGGCGGCGACACGTCCGGATCGATCCGCAATCCCGCGACCTTCTGCGGCGTCGTCGGGCTGAAGCCGACCTATGGCCGCGTCAGCCGACACGGCATCGTCGTCATCTCGTGGTCGCTCGATCACGTCGGCCCGATGTCGCGCACGGTGGCCGACAACGCGACGCTGCTGAACGCGATCGCCGGCCGCGATCCGGCCGACGACACCTCGTCTGATCTGCCGGTGCCCGATTACACGCGCGCGCTGCGGCGCGGCGTCCGCGGACTGCGCGCCGGCATTCCGAAGCCGGCGCAGTTCGACGGCTATCACCGCGACGTGATGCGCGCGTTCGAGGAATCGCTCGCCGTCTTTCGGAAGCTCGGCGCGATCGTGAAGGAAGTCGATCTGCCGCCGACCAGCGACGTCATCGACGAGGTCCAGCAGATCGTGCGCATTGCGGAAGCGGCGTCGTACCACGAAACGTTTCTCGCGACCAAAGCCGAGCGCTACGCGACGACGACGACGGTGCGCCGCGATCTCGAATCGGGATCGCTCGTCACGGCGGTGCAGTATCTCCGCGCGCAGAAGGTCCGAGCGCGCTTCGTCCACGATCTGACGGCGATGTTTCGCACGCTCGACGTGTTCCTCACGCCCGGCATGCCGGCGCCGGCCGGCGAACCGGTGGACGTGAAGCAGCCGTTCCGGCGGATGTTCAACGTCTGCGGGTTTCCGGCGCTCGTGCTGCCGAACGGATTCTCGACGACGCCGGCGGATCTGCCGATCGGTCTCCAGATCGCGGCGAAGCCGTTCGACGAAGAGACGATCTACGCGGCGGCGCAGGCGTTCGAGTCGGCGACGGAGTGGCACACGCAGCACCCCAACTTGTGATTGGTGATTTGGTGAATCAAGGCCGAACTAATTCTTCTCGGTGAAGAATGCAACCACGAAGAAATGCAACCGAAGACACGAAAACACGAAAACACGAAGACACGAAAACACGAAGACACGAAATGAAGAACAAGGTCTTTTTCGTGGTTTCGTGGTTTCGTGTGTTTCGTGGTTGCGTTTAGTTGTTTAGTTAATTCAGTCACCAGGTCAGCAACTCACCAATTCACCAACTGTGGAACACGAGTAATGTCGTTCGTCCGCGTGATCATCGGCCCGATGAACGACGCGCCGTTCAACGTCGACGCGATCGCGGTCGAGGACGACACCTACAACGTGCTCAGCGCGACTCCCGAGTTTCAGGTCGGTCGCGGGTCGGTGAAGCAGGCGATTGAGGCTCTCGAGCGCAGCGAGCCATGCGCGCTCGGGTCGGTCGTCGTCAAGATGGGACGTCCTCTGATTTTTCAGGCGATTGTCCACGATCTCTCACGAGATCCCACGTGCTCGGAGGATTCTGTCCGGCGCGCCCTTGCTGCGATCTTCGCCGAGGCGGAACGGCGCACACTGAAGACGGTTGCGCTCCCCCCAGTCGGAACACGATACCGATCGCTCGACGAGCATCGCTTCCTCGATCTGTTCAACGAAGCGCTCGCTGCCGCCGCCTTCCAGACGGTTGAAAAAGTCTGGCTCGTCGTGCCGGAGGGCTTCGGCGGACCAACGACCAACGACCAAGGACTAACGACCAACGACCAAGGACCAACGACCACATGAGCGATTCGCTTCGTGTCCGCGCGGTGATCTTCGACGTCGACGGCACGCTCGTCGACTCACTCGCCGCCTACCGCGTCGTGGCCGAACGTGCGGCGGCGCCGTACGGGCTGACGATCAGCGACGCGGTGGTGCGCGATGCGCTCAACACGACGCGGCCGTTCTGGGATCTCGCGCTGCCGCCGGATTTCGCCGATCGCGCAGAGACAATGGAGAAGCTGCGGAGAGAGGCGGCGCGGCTCTGGCCAGAGGTGCTGCGCGACCACGGGCGGTTGTGCCCTGACGCCGAGCGTGTGCTGACCGGCTTGCGTGACCGGGGCGCGAAGCTCGGGATCGCGACCGCGTCGCGGCGCGGCTCGCTCGAGGCGCTGCAGCGCGTCGGGCTGATCGATCTGTTCGACGCGGTCGTCACGAGAGAAGATGTCACGCGCCGGAAACCCGATCCGGAAGGGCTGTTGACGTGTGCGTCGAGGCTGGGCATCGCGCCGCGCGACACGGCGTATGTGGGCGATTCGCCACTCGACATGGAGGCGGCGCACGCCGCCGGCATGGCCGCCATCGGCCTGCTCGGCGGCGCCGGCGACGCCACGGTGCTGTCGGCGGCCGGCGCCGATCGGCTGGTCGAGTCGCTCGCCATGTTAGCCGACGTGCTGACGGTTCTCTCGACGACGGTTCTTCGGTGACGTTCTGTTCTGGATACGCGCTAGCAGCCCGTGGTGAAAGTCTGGCTGCATTCGACGGGCGATGCATCCCCGCCGGCTGCGTTGCTCCTCGCTCAAATACTCCCGGTATTCTCGGTCGTCGCGCCTTGCCGGCGGGGCGCCTCGCCCGTCTCGGTGCGACGCCAGACTTTCACCACGGGCTGCTAGCGGTTGACGTGGCGAGCACGTGAGGCGAACTGAGTCGACCGACGGTGACGTTCTGTTCTAGATACGCCCGAGCGCTACGGCGCGAGGGCGTCAGGCGAGCGGGGGTGGGGCCCCGCGAGCAGTAAGAGAAGTGACAATTCTTCATTTGACCTGCCGCGCATGACCGTGTTACACCTCGCGCACCACCGGTAATGGTCAGACCAAAGCGCACCATGGTCAGCGCCTGCGGCCACACCGAGCCGAGGACATGAGAATCCGAGGCGAGGTGTCAGCGTCAGTTCGCGGTGGGGGTGGGGCCCCACCGCCAGTGAAAAAAAGAGAGGGAGTAGAACGATGAGGCTGGCCGTGAAACTCCTCACCGTGGTGTTTCTGACTGCGGCCGTCGTCGCCGCCTGCAATCGTGCGGACAGAAGTCGCAGCGAAGGGGGCGCCAGCGCGAGTGCGCGGGCCGGCGCGAGCGCGGGCGAGAAGTACCCGGAGCCGCGCTGGCCGTCGTACTTCAAGCCGCCAAAGTCAACCGACGATCTGATGGACGCCGCACGCTCGTTCGTCCGCAATCAGTCAGGTCTGCAGGGCAAGGGCATGGGCATCCTGCAGGCGGGCGAGTCGGTCCTCATCGTCGCCAACAACGACGCCGACCCGATGGTGCTCGACGCGATCAACCGCGCCCTCGTCGAACGGAAGATCACGCCGCACATGAAGTTCGTGTACGAGATGTCGGGCGAGACCAAAGAGCAGGCCGCGGCGAAGGTGACCGCGCGCGAAAAGGGGCGCGACATCACCAAGGCCGGCATCTATCAGGCGTCGCAGTGGATTGAGAATCAGTTTCCCAATCCGAGCGAGCCGAAGGCGTGGCTGAAGCAGCGCCGCCCCGACGTCTACAAGGAGCTCTTCCCGGGCGAGACCGGCGAGATCGACATGAACGCGCCGAAGCAGCGGCCGCGCGGCGAAGCCGGCGCTGGCGCTGGCGCTGGCGCTGGCGGTGAAGACGCCGACACCGGCGCCGCGACGAGCACCGACTATCGCAGCCGCAATTCGGCGGGCGACGGCATCAAGAAATATCTGACGGCGCACCCCGACATCCGCGGCGTGTTCTGGGGACAGGGCGGCAGCACCGGACTGCGGCGTCAGCTCTACCCGATGCAGGACAAATTCCTCGGTACGTTCGTCACCGACAACGTCTACACGCTGCAAAGCCAGATGTCGACGTATCCGGGCGACGTGTGGCAGCTCGCCGAAGAACAGCTGCTCGAGCCGCTCGTGTATGTCGATCGCGTCGAGGCGAAAGATCCTGAAGGCCTCGACGTGTGGTCCGACATCACGACCGACATGGCCGAGCGCTGGGCGGCGGGCGCGTATCAGCGCGGACATCTCTACATGTTCCCGAACCAGGCGACCGGCCGGTTCGGCTATTCGTTCGTGAGCTATCCGGCGTTCCAGCAGAAATACCTGCAGCGCGAGCCGATCGCGCGCATCAACGGCACGATCGCGGGCACGCAGGGACACGGCGGATTTTTCCCGCGCTGGGAGATCACGTTCACGGACGGCTTCATCTCGGACGTGAAAGGCGGCGGCGCGCAGGGCGAAGCGCTGAAAGAATTCGTCCAGTGGGACAAGCTGAACAAGCTGACGTATCCGTACCACAATCAGCCGGGCTTCTGGTACCTGTACGAGATCGCGTTCGGCTCGCATCCGAAAGCGTTCCGCCATCCGATTCCGCTGCTGAAGAGCGGCAACACGAGCCCCGACCGCGTGCGGAGCGGCGTCATTCACTGGGGACTCGGCATCCGGCTGTGGCACGATCCGGACGCGCCGACCGAATCGAAGGTGTGGCGCGAGTTCAGCGAGAAGAACAACGTCCCGTTCGATCACGGCTGGCACACCCACACCTACTTCACGACCTACAAGGTCCGTCTCCGCAACGCGAACAAGTGGGTGAACCTCCTCGATAAAGGTCACATGACGACGCTCGACAATCCGGAAGTTCGCGCGCTCGCCTCGCGCTACGGCGATCCGAACTACCTGCTCACCGAGGATTGGATTCCTGAAGTGCCGGGCATCAACGCGCCGGGCGACTATCTGAAGGACTACGCGCCCAATCCCGGCAAGTACGCGCTCGATGTCCTGGACAAGGCGAACAAGGGCCTCTATCAGCACTATTTCCCCGGCGCCGGTGGCAGGATTACGCTGGGTCCGGCGACGCCGACCGAACGCAGGAATAACTGAGCTGAAACGCAACCACGAAAACACGAAAACACGAAACCGATTTCTTTTTCGTGATTTCGTGCTTTCGTGGTTGCATTTTTTTCACGCTGAAGTAATTCGCGAGAGCCGATGAATCGTCGCAGATTCCTGAAGGACACCGCCGGCGCGCTCGCCGGCGGTGCCGCGCTTGGCGGACCGGTGTCCGCGCAGCCACCCGTCCAACAGCCGGATGCCGAATCGCTGACGACCGATCGCTGCGGCGCCGACTGCATGGTCGACGTGATCAAGGCGATCGGCCTCGAGTACATCTGCGCGAACCCTGGGTCGAGCTTCCGCGGACTCCACGAAGCCATCGTCAACTACGGCGGCAACACGAAGCCGGAGTTGATCACGTGCTGTCACGAGGAATCGTCGGTGGCGATGGCGCACGGCTTCGCGAAAATCGACGGCAAGCCGATTGGCGTGATGGCGCACGGCACCGTCGGCCTGCAGCACGCGGCGATGGCGATCTACAACGCCTACTGCGATCGCGTGCCCGTCTACATCATCGTCGGCAACACGCTCGACGCGACCGAGCGGCGGCCCGGCGTCGAGTGGGCGCACAGCGTCCAAGACGCGTCATCGCTCGTGCGTGATTTCTCGAAGTGGGACGACACGCCGGTGTCGCTCGATCACTTCGCCGAATCCGCCGTGCGCGCGTACAAGATCGCCATGACGGCCCCGATGGGGCCGGTGCTGCTCGTTGCCGACAGCGATTTGCAGGAGCGGCCGCTCGCCGCGGATTTCAAGCTGCGGATTCCGAAGCTCACGCTGTCGGCACCGCCGCAGGGCGACAGCGCGGCGATCACGGACGTCGCGCGGATGCTCGTCGCCGCCGAGAATCCGGTCATCGTGGCGGATCGATGCGCGCGAACGCCGGCCGGACTCACATCGCTCGTCGAGCTCGCCGAGACATTGCAGGCCGCGGTCGTCGATCAAGGCGGGCGGATGAACTTCCCGTCGCGGCACCCCCTCAACCAGTCGTCGTCGAGCCGCGCCGCGATCGGCGCGGCCGATGTCATCCTCGGCCTCGAGCTCACCGACTTCTGGGGCACGGTCAACACGTTTCGCGATCAGCTGCAGCGATCGTCGCGATCGGTCCTGAAATCGGGCGCGAAGACCATCGCGATTTCGACGCGCGACCTCGGCATCAAGGCGAACTACCAGGAGTTCCAGCGCTATCCGGAGCTGGATCTCGCCGTGACCGGCGATGCGGAAGCGACGCTGCCATCGCTCGTCGAGGCGGTGAAACGCCTCGTCACCGCGGATCGCCGTCGCGCCTTAGACGCGCGCGGGAAAAAGCTGGCCGACGCGAGTCGAGCATCGCTCGAGCGGTCGCGCGCCGACGCCGCGTACGCGTGGGATGCGAGTCCAGTGACGACGGCGCGGCTGTCGATGGAGATGTGGGAGGCGATTAAAAACGAAGACTGGTCGCTCGTGTCTTACCTGAATCCGGTCAGCGGCTGGCCGATGCGTCTGTGGACCTTCGACAAGCACTACCAGTTCATCGGCGGGTCGGGCGGAGCGGGCGTCGGCTACGGCGCCCCCGCGTCGCTTGGCGCGGCGCTCGCGAACAAGCCGCACGGCCGGCTGACGGTGACGATTCAGCCCGACGGCGATTTGATGTACGCGCCAGGAATCCTCTGGACGGCCGCGCATCACCATATTCCGCTGTTGAGCGTGATGCACAACAACCGCGGCTACCATCAGGAGCTGATGCACCTGCAGCGGATGGCGAACCGCCACAATCGCGGCGTCGATCGCGCGCACATCGGCACGACGATCGACAACCCGAACATCGATTACGCGAAGGTGGCGCAGGGGATGGGCGTCTACGCCGAGGGGCCGATTGA
>MNEX01000333.1:0-10013 GCA_001917905.1 Acidobacteria bacterium 13_1_40CM_65_14 | reverse complement strand
TGCTACCAATGCCACGGCCGCGAGGCGCAGGGCGCGTCGACAGGACCGCGCCTGGGACCGGATCCGATGCCGCTCGCGTCGTTCACGCGCGCGGTCCGGACGCCCCGCGCCGAGATGCCGCCATACTCGACCAGGATCCTGTCCGAGGCCGAGCTCGCCGACATCTATGCGTACGTGTCGTCGCGGCCACGTCCTCGGCAACGACCGCGCCACCGCATGGGCAGCCGTAAGCGCGCGTTGCGGAATCAAGATCTCCACCACGGAGGACACCTCCTATCCTCCGTGTCCCCCGTGGTGGCGAGGTAATCTTGAAACGGACTCGTAGGGCTGCCTGAGTACCATGGTGAACACGACCGCGAAAATCTGTCTCGTGATTTTCAGCGCGCTGTTGCTTGCGGCAGCCGCGTGCGGGACGGGACCGCGCAACGCGGAACGCATGGTCGCCGTGCAGTATCCGGAGCCGCGCTATCCGTCGTACCTCAAGCCACCCTCGACGATCGACGAAGTGCTGCCGCATGTGCGGCCGCTCGCGCGCAACACCTTTGGATTCCAGGGCAACGGCCTCGGCATCGCGCAATCGGGCGAGACCGTCGCGTTCATCCTCGCGCCCACCGCCGAAGACATGATCGTGCAGGCGGTGAAGAAGGCGATGGAAGAGCGCGGCGTCACGGTGAACCTCGTGCCCGAGTACGAGGTCGCCGGCGTCAGCAAAGCGGACGCGGCCGCGTTCGAGAAGGCGCGCCGCACGTTCACGTCTGAGCAGGGCTACATGGAAGCGACGTGGTGGGTGGAATCCAAACAGATCATGGAGCCGCTGGTTCACGTCGACAAGCTGACGGTGAAAGATCCCGAAGGCACCGACGTGTGGGCCGACATCACCGAAGACATGGCGCAGCGCTGGGCGCGCGGCGTCTACCAGCGCGGACATTTATATATGTTCCCGAACCAGGCGAGCCTCCGGTTCGGCTACTCGGTGGTGAACTATCCGGCGTTTCAGGACGAGTGGCTCGCGCGCGGGCCGATGGCGCTCTTGAACGGGACGATCGCCGGCACGACGAATCACACCGGAGACTACGCGCCCGATCCGTGGCGAACGGTGAAGGACGTGATCGACCGCGTGCTCGCGGGCAAATACGAGCATTTCTTTCCAACCACGGAGCATTGATCCCTGTGCGACGTCGCATCATCACCTCAGTTGTGCTCGTCCTCGGCCTGTGCGTCATCACGCCGAGCCGCGCGCGTCCGGTCGAGGACATGTTCGTCGCGACGACTGAAGCGGCATCCGAAGCCGAAGGCGCCATGTGTCTGATGCCGGGCAGCGGCGAGTCAATCGAGCGTGGCGGCGAGTCAATCGAGCCGTTAAATCAAGAACCCCAACGCACGCTGATCATCCCGAAGAGCAGCAACGAAGGCGGCGACATCCCTCCGGTGCGGATGGTCGTCGATCCCTATCCGAGCTTCAACGGCGTGGTTGTCGACACGACGAACGATCTCGTGATGATGAGCGACACGAACCGCAAGAGTCTGCTCGTCTACGATCGGATGGCGGGCCGCACGACGACTTCGTCTACGGGGATCGCCGCTGTCCCGCGTCAGCAGATCATGGGACCCGACACCGGCGTCGGCTTCGTCGCGGGCGTCGCGATGGATCCGGGTCACCGCGAGCTCTTCACCGTCAACAACGACGTCGAGGATCGCCTCGTCGTGTTCGACTACGACGCGCGCGGCAACGTGAAGCCGAAGCGTCTGCTCTACGTGCCCCACCAGTCGTGGGGCATCGCGTTCGCGCCGAAGCGCGACGTGCTCGCGCTCTCGGTGCAGACGCCGAACATGTTCGTCGTCTTCAACCGCGAGGCGAAGAAGTTCGACGCGCCGATTCGATCCGTGCGCGGCCCGAAGACGCAGATGGCCGATCCGCACGGCATCTACTTCGACGAGACGCACAACGAAGTCGTCGTCGCCAACCACGGCAACTTCCGGCCGGGCGAGCTGATTACCTCCTACACGGCGTACGACGCGCGCGAGTCGCGGCAGGAGCGCACCGGCAGTCAGTTCAACGAGAACGCGCGCGGCCGCTTCCTGCTGTCGTCGATCACGATCTTCGACGGCGACGCGAAGGGCGACGTCGCGCCGCTGCGAGTCATTCAAGGTCCGCTCAGCCAGATCGACTGGCCGATGGGCGTCGCCGTCGACGAAGCGAACAACGAGATCATCGTCGCGAACAACGGCGACAACTCGATCCTCGTGTTCCCGCGCACGGCGAACGGCGACGTCGCGCCCAAGCGCGTGCTGCGCGGACCGCTGACCGGCATCAAGGGACCGATGGGCGTCGCGATCGCGAAGGACGAAATCTGGATCGCGAACTTCGGCGATCACAGCGCGGTCGTCTTCCCGCGTCTCGCGGCCGGCAACGTGCGGCCGCGGCGTATCGTGCGCAACGCGCCGGCAGGCAGAGAGACGAGCGGCTTCGGCAACCCGTACGCCGTCGCGTACGACACCAAGAGGCAGGAAGTCCTCGTCCCCAATTGAGTCAGCCAACCGCGCATTGCGGCGTTTGCCAGGCTGGCAAACGGGAACATGGCGCCGGCGAGAGTCATTCAGGGTCAGCTGACGCGGTTGAGCCGCACGACGCACGGCATCGCGTACGACACGACGAACGACGAGATCATCGCGCCCAATCCGCTCGCCGCGGCCGTCGTGATTTTCCGCGGCGGCGCGACCGGTGAAGAAGCGCCGGTCCGGACCATTCAGGGCGCACGCACCGGGTTGTCGCGGCCGGAAACGGTCGCCATCGATGAAAAAAACAACGAGCTCGTCGTCGGCGATCCCGGCGATCGCCGCGTCCTCGTGTATCGGCGAACCGCCGATGGCGATGCGGCGCCGATCCGCACGATTCAGGGGCCGAAAACGAAACTGCTGCAGGTGGTCGGCGTCGCAGTCGATCCGGTTCGCGACCTGCTTGTCGTGTCGACCTACTCGCGTCTGCCCGGCGGCGTCACCGGCATTTTGATCTTCGGCCGCACGGATCAGGGTGACGTCGCGCCCAAGCGCGTCATTACGGGACCGAAGACCGGCATCACGCGGCTGCGCCAGATTGGGCTCGATCCCGAGACCGGAAAAATCTACGTGGCGGCGATCAACAACGAATACCTCCCGCCGTACGACGTCGACAAGCCGCGCGCCGGTCTCGATGCGAACGCCGAGCTCCCGTCGCCGTGGAACACCGGCACGGAAGGCTTCATCGGCGTGTGGGACGATGTGGAAGACGATGGGGATGTGCCGCCGCGATCGATGATCAAGGGCCGATCGACCGGCATCGTGCATCCGGCCGGCGTGACGTTCAACGCGAAGGATGGCGAAGTGATCGCGCCCGACGCGGTGTGGAACGGTCTGTTCACGTTCCTCAAGCCCGAGCTCTTCAAGGGCAGGCCGGAGCCTTCAGCCGCTGTCGAGCGCGTACGCGCGGGACAGCAGCGGGCGGGGGTGCCGCCTTCGCCAAGGCTTCGGCGGCCCGCCGTAGCTTTAGCGGAGGCTGGGGGGCCCCGCCCGCAGTAAAAGAAGATGATTCGACGACTCCTCAGGATCCTCGGGCGGCGGACGATTCTCACCTTCGGCCTCGTCACCTTCCTCGTCGGCGCGCTGCTCGCGACGGTCAACATGACCTCGCGCTACGCGCTCAAGCTCTACGTCGACGATCAGCTGCGGCGCATTCCGTGGGATCTGGCCGTCTATCAACAGGGCGCGGTCGGCGATCGCACGCTGCGCGGCCATATCGCGAAGACGCCTGGCGTGACGCGCGTCGAGAGCCTCGCGTTCCTCCGCGCGCGATTTCCCGAAGGCGGCGAAGTCGAGGCGCAAGTCGATCGCAAGCCGTTCACGACGCCGTGGATGTGTCTGCTCGCCGCCTCGGATCCGTCGATCCTGCCGCCCCAACTGAGCTTCGCACTGCAAGCGCAAGGTCAAAGTGCCTCCGGGGGGCAGGGGCCCCCGGAGTCGGACAAAGCCCGGGGCGCCGTGCTCTCGCTCGTCGGTCCCGAGTACGCGATGGGCAAAGCGTTTCTCGCGCTTCAAGGGGCGCGCGACTTCACCTTGCAGGTGCACGTGCACGATCAGCCGCGGTTTCTGTTCAGCACGCCGATCAGCAAAGTCGTGCGCCTCGATCGCGACGAGCTGAATCGCTGGCTGATGGATCAGACCGGCTCGGTCAGCTACGTGCCGTACATCGGGACCATCATCCTGATGCCGTATCAGTGGGACATCCTCACGAAGTTCGATCAGGTGGCGACCGGCCTCGTGCCGGCCGACGTGCTCGGCGTGTCGGATCAGGATGCCGGCCACATCCAGATGGCGGAGTACGCGCCCGAGATCGTGTACCTCGCGCGGATCGATCGCGCCAGTCTCGTGTCGGGCTGGGACATTCCCGGATCGCTCGCGAACGTGAAGGCGCTGAACGCGCGGCTGCATCGCGACGCGCAGGACAACACCCCGATGCCGCTGAACATGAAGCCCGACATCGTGCCGGGCCACAGCCACGAAGCGGGCGAGCCGGCCGGCGACGATGACAAGTTCAGCGGCAACATCAACTTCCTCGTCGACAGCACGACGGAAGTGCTGCTCGAGCGCATGCAGGGTATCGCGAGACTCATCGGGGTCGTCTCACTGCTCGTCGCGCTGCCGCTGCTGTGGATGGCGTGGGTGCTCGCGGCGAACCTCGCGGGACTGCTGATGCTGAACGAGCGGCGCACGCTCGGACTGATGCGGCTGCGCGGCATCTCGGGCGATCTCATGGGACGCGCCTTGCTCGTGAGCATCGTCGGCGGCGGTCTCGCCGGTGGACTGCTCGGGCTCATCGCAGGATCGGTACTGCCGTTGTTGATCTATGAACGCGGCCGTCTGCCGCCCGGCGTCCTCAGCGAGCCGAAGCAGCTCGGTCTGTTCATCGCGTTCCTGCTGATTTCGGTCGTCCTCGCGCTGATGGTGAGCCGACGGCTCGTGAAGTACGCGATGACCATTTCCCCGCTCGAAGCGTCGCGGCGTGTGTCGGGCTCCGAAGCGATTCACGCGTCGATGGCCTTCGGGCCGCTCCAACAGCTCGCGCTCGTCGTCGGCGGCTACGTGCTCTTCGGCTGGACGTTCGACTTCGCGATCTCCGAGACGTTCACGTGGTTCCGCCTCGTCGATCGCCTGCTCGATTTTCTCGGCCTGCCGCTGTTCCTCTACGGCGTCGCCACGTTCATGGCGTCGAAGCGCGAGCGCATTCAACACGTGATGGCGCCGGTGCTGAAGCCGATTGGCGGCGTCCTCGGGAAGTTCGCGCTTCGCCACATGTCGGTGAAGCCGCATCGGACGGTCGCGTTCCTCCTCATCGTCGCGCTGATGTCGAGCGTGAGCCTCTATCCGATCATTACGAGCCGATCGTTCGAGGACAAGGCGATTCGCGGCGCGCAGGTGCAGCTCGGCACCGACTGGCAGGTGCTGTTCAATGCGCCCGATCTCGTCGACATCGATCGGCTGACCGGATCGGCCTCGTCGCAGCTCGCGGCGCTGACGCCGGAGATCGCGAAGCTCGTGACCTCGATGCGCGGGCTGCACGGCGTGAAGGACGCGACGTACATGATCGAAGCGATCCTTCCGAGCTTCTATCTGCCAGGCTATGGTCTGCGCGGCGTGCCGCTCTACCTGCTCGATGACAGCGATCGCTATCGCGCGAACGTGTACTCGGAGCCAAGCGTCGGGTTGAGCGCGGACTTCGACGCGATCGTGTCCAGGCTGCGAGACGAGGTCGCCGTCTCGCCGCCGGTCGCCGACTTCTGGCGCGTCGAGCCGGGATCGCAGATGCTGCTCGGCATGGATCCGGATCGCCGCGGCGTCGGGACGAAAGCGGCCGGTGTGCTCGCGTTTCTTCCGGGCCTTCCGCCGAAAAGCGTCAGCGACCGACAGGGCTTCGTGCAGGCGCGCGTCGATTACCTCAACTACCTGTTCAACAGCAACGCCTACGTGGCGACCAGCGCGAGCAATCCGCAGCTTGCGTCGCTGCAGATTCTGATTCCGCGCGTCATCGTGCTGCTGCGCACCGACGGCTCACCCGATCCGGCGACGTTTCAGCAGACGATCGCGAAGGCGACGCCGTTTCCGCCGCTCGAAGTCCACAGTCTCGCGCAGGAGATCGGGAAAGTCGGCAGCGACATGTACATCTCGCTGGCGCTCGCGAACATGCGCAATGGCCAATTACAGCGAAGACCGCCGGACGCTCGCCCTGCTGCGCATCCGCGGCGCGTCGCCCTCGTCGATGTGGCGCTTCGTCGTCGCCATGCTGCTGTCGCCGGCCCTCGTCGGCCTCGCGCTCGGCGGCGGATCGGCCGTGCTCGCCGGCTTCGGCCTCGCCAATTACGTGTGGCGGCTGCGCGAAATCCGGACTGTCGTTCAATTGCTGCCGACCCATCTCGTCATCGGGTCGTTGACCGGATGGGTCGTGCTGCTGCTCATCGTGATGCTCGTCGGCGTCGCCTCGGCGTTCAGTTGGTGGGTGTTTCGCGACACGGCGCACGAGTCGATGCAGGGAGCTTGAGAGATACGTGTCATTGCGGATTGCGGATTGAGGATTGCGGATTTATTGATGATTCAGAATTTTGCGATTACCTGGCTGAAGCGCCTGCGGCCACGCCGAGCGGTATTCCGCGAGGCGTCAGCGAAAGCTCGCGGCGAGATGGCGGGGTCCCCAACGCGGCAGCCGCGTTGGGGTGCCCGTGGGGCCCCGCCGCCAGTGAAAAAGCGCCTGCGGCCATGCCGAGCCGAGGACATGCGAATCCGAGGCGAGGCATCAGCGATAGCTCGCGGCGGGGGTGGGGCCCCGCCGCCAGTGAAAAAGCGCCTGCGGCCACACCGAGCCGCGGACATGGAAATCCGCGGCGAGGTGTCTGCGAAAGCTCGCGCTGGGGGTGGGGCCCCAGCGCCAGTGAGAAAAAGTTGGCGGGGAACCGACCGGCGAGAGAGCAGAAGAAGTACACGATGGCCGCCGAAGAAGTGCACGCGCTGCGCGAGAGCACGTGGGAAGTGAAGAAGGGCGAGGCCGTCGCCATCATGGGCCCGAGCGGCTGCGGCAAGACGACGCTGCTCAATCTGCTCGGCGGCGTCGATCGGCCGACGACGGGGAAGATTCTGATCGAGGGACAGGACCTGAGCGTCATGAACGAGCGCGGACTCGAGCAGCATCGGCTGCGCCGCGTCGGGTTCGTGTTTCAGTTCTTCAATTTGATCCCGAGCATCACCGCGATCGAGAACCTCGAGCTGCCGATGGTGATGGCGGGCGTCCCGGAATCGGCGTGTCAGGCGCGTGCGAAGGCGCTGCTTGGTCTCGTCGGCCTCGAAGCGAAAGGGCAGAAGCTGCCCGAGGAGCTGAGCGGCGGCGAGCAGCAGCGCGTCGCCGTCGCGCTCGCGCTCGCCAACGATCCGGCGCTGATTCTCGCGGACGAGCCGACCGGCAACCTCGACTCCACCAACGCGGGCGTGATCGCGAACCTCCTCAAGTCGCTGTCGCTCGAGCACGGCAAGACGGTCATCATGGTGAGTCACGATCCGAAGATGGTCGAAGTGTTTCCGACGGTTCATGCGATGCGCGACGGACGTTTTGTGGACGCGGCGTCCGTATCTTGACGTCGCGGTTCGCATACGCCGCCGCGATCGCGGCGTTCATCGTCGGCGTGCGCTGGGGAACGGGCGCGGCCGGCGGTTCGGATTCGTCCTGTTACATGAACGAGGCGCGCCTCTTCTCGCGCTTCACGACGCACATCGAGCAGCCGCTCGCCGCGTCCGCGCCCTGGCCGCGCGCGGCGTGGACGTTCACGCCGGCTGGACACCTTCCATCTCCCTCGCGGGCCGATGCGATCGTGCCGATGTGTCCGCCGGGACTGCCGATCCTCATGGCGGTGGCGCGATGGATTCACGCGGACCTGCTGGTCGTGCCGCTGCTCGGTGCGCTCGCCGTGTGGCTGACGTTTGTTCTCGGGCGCCGAATTGACTCGCCGCTGACGGGCGCCGCGTCGGCGGTTCTTCTCGCCTGCAGTCCGATCTTTTTGTATCAGATCGTGCAGCCGATGACCGACGTGCCTGCAGCGGCGTGGTGGGTGCTCGTCGCGGTGCTCGCGATCGACACGCAAGGCCGGTCACGACAATCAACGCAGAACCCGCAGAATCCGCAGAGCAAACAAATTTCTGTGAGTTCTGCGCGTTCTGCGTTCGACGTCCGTACGGCTGCCGCGGGGCTCGCCGCTTCGATGGCGATCCTCACGCGTCCGAATCTGCTTCCGCTCGCGATCGTCGTCGCGATCTATTTGGCTCGGCTAAAGCCTTCCTCCTACGACCGTAGCCGTCGCGCGAGGGCTTTAGAGCGTGTGAAGGAATCACGTACAACGCAGAAACCGCGGAACCCGCAGAGAAAAATGCTCGAGGTTTTTCTGCGTGTTCTGCGAGTTCTGCGTTCAACGTCGTATTTCTTCACACGCTCTCTAGCCGAGCGACCTGCGGCGTCGTTTTGCGCGGGCCTGATTCCGGGAATGGTTGTTCTCGCGCTCCTCAACTGGCGCATGTATGGATCGCCGTTCGCGAGTGGCTACGGGTCGGCCGCCGATCTGTTTCAGCTGACCAACGCGGCACCGAATCTCGAGCGCTACGTGCGCTGGCTGTGGCAGACGCATACGCCGATCCTCGCACTCGCGCTCGTCGCGCCGTTTCTCGTACCGCGACGTGCTGAGGCATGGCTGGCGTTGGCGCTCGCCGTCGCGACGATTGCGTTGTACCTGCCATATCGCGTGTTCGATGACTGGTGGTACATCCGGTTCCTCCTGCCGGCCATCCCGTTTCTGATCGTGTTGAGCGTCGCGACCGTTGCACGCATCGCGGATGCAAGCAACCGCAACGCGCGCCAAGACCGCAGAGCACATTCTCCCTCTGCGATCTCTGCGAGCTCCGCGGTGGCTTTAGGTGTGATGGCCGCCGTTCTCGGTCCGTGGTGGGTGTACACCGCACGCGAGCGGCACGCGTTCGACCTTCGAGACTGGGAGCGCCACTTCGTCGACGCCGGTCGATTCGCGCGCGACAAACTGCCATCGAACGCCGCCGTCCTGACCGTGAAGCACAGCGGCAGCGTGCACTACTATTCGCAGCGGCCGACCGTCGCCTGGGACACGCTCGATCCTTCGTCGCTCGATCGGACGCTCGAGTTCCTGCGCGATCGCGGCCTCGTGCCGATGCTGCTGCTCGATACGGAGGAAGAGCCGTCGTTCCGCACGAAGTTCGGCGGGTCGAGCGCGATTGGCCGGCTCGACTGGCCGCCGATGGCGAGAGTGGCGCGGACACTCCGCGTCTACGATCCCGCCGACCGCGCGCGCTACTGGAGTAAGAGTCCGGGTCGATGAGCGAGGTCTTCCGTCGCGAGTTTCTCGAGGGAACCAGCGCCGGTCTGGCGATTATCGGCGTGCTGCACGTTGCAGAATCAAACTCTCCACCACGGAGGACGCGGAGGACACAGAGGCTATGTACTTTTTCTTCAGGTGTGAACCTCCTGTCCTCCGTGTCCTCTGTGGTGGAGAGGTTGCGGCGGTAAATTTGCAACGCACTGTAAAGGGCTGCGCTACTTTGCCAAGAGCTGTCGCAATTCCTCGGTCAATTGCTGCGCGACCTCCGGCCGGCCGGGGAATTGTGCCGCCGTGTTCTGAAACACCGTGATCCGCCACTGGCCGTCGCGCCTGACGGCAACGAGCGTCTGGATCGCATTGACCGCAGGGTTGATGTCGTTCTGGCCCGGCGGCACCATGCCGACGACCGCACGCAGGATCGCGACATCGGGCGTGAGAAAGCGTACCTCGCGGACCTTGCTGACGTACGGGGCAGTCTGATGGTGCGCGAAGATCTGCGCGAGCGTCGTCTCGATCTCCGATCGCCCGGTCATTTGACTGCCGTCGAATCCGACGACATTCGCCCCATCGTCGAACAGCGCGGCGTAGGCGGCCGCGTCA
>MNEX01000133.1 GCA_001917905.1 Acidobacteria bacterium 13_1_40CM_65_14 | reverse complement strand
CGAGCACATTTCTGGCGTGGAGTTCGTGGAAGGCGACCTCGCCGACATGAGCGTCGCCACGCGCGCCGTCGCCGGCATCAACTACGTGCTGCATCAGGCGGCGATTCCCTCGGTGCCGCGATCGGTCAAGGATCCCATCACGTCGAACCGCGCGAACATCGACGCGACGTTGAACGTCCTCGTCGCCGCGCGCGACGCCGGGGTCACGCGGCTCGTGTTCGCGGGCTCATCGTCGGAGTACGGCAACACCCCGACGCTGCCCAAGCGCGAGGACATGCCGCCGAGCCCGTTGTCGCCCTACGCGCTGCAAAAAGTCGTCGGCACGCAGTACTGCCAGATGTTCACGCACCTCTACGGCTTTGAGACGGTCGTCATCCGGTACTTCAACGTCTTCGGCCCGCGGCAGGATCCCGGCTCTCCGTATTCGGGCGTCATCTCGCTGTTCTCGACCGCGCTCATCGAAGGCCGCCAGCCCGTCATCTACGGCGACGGCGCGCAGACGCGCGACTTCACGTACGTGGCCAACGTCGTCGACGGCGTGCTGCGCGCGTGCGAAGCGCCCAAGGCGGCCGGGGAAGCGATCAACGTCGCCTGCGGCACGCGTATCTCGCTCAACGAGCTGTTGCGTGTGATGAACACGATCGTCGGCACGAATCTCCAGGCGATCTACAAGGAAGCGCGCGCGGGTGATGTCATGGACTCGCAGGCCGACATCACGAAGGCGAAGGCACTGCTCGGCTACACGCCGATCGTCCCGTTCGAGGAAGGCCTCCAGCACACGCTCGATTGGTGCCGCGCGGCAAGCGGCGCCCCCGCGGCCCGCTGACGTCGGTGGCGGCCGAGACGACCGGTTGTTCGCGCTGTCGGTGCCGCTCGCGTTCATCAGACCGGCGTTCGCGCAAATGACGTGGATCGCCGCCGCGTTCATCGCGCCCGCAGCCGAACGCCGGGGGCGCCGCAGCGGCGCCGTCGCGCGGAGGCGTTAGAGCCTGTGAAAGAATCACGTTGAACGCAAAGATCGCAAAGGGCGCGAAGCATCTTTTCGAAAGATTCTTCTTTGCGGTCTTCGCGGCCTTTGCGTTGACGTGATTTCTTGACATCCTCGGTTAGCCGAGCGACTGTGCCACAATAAACGCCTGCCTCTCATGAACCGCACGCTTCTCGGGATTGCACTCGTGTTCGCGCTCGTGTGCGCGGCGGTGTCCGCCGCCGACGGCCGCTGGACGATCGTCCGCGGCCAGACGATGACTGTGGTCGGCGACCAGCCGGCGGAGACGCTGCGCGACATCGCGTCGCGGCTCGAGCGATTTCGTCTCGGTGTGACCGGTTTGATTCCGAATGCCGAGCGTCCGCTGCCGGTGCCCACCGTCGTCTTCGTCTTCGGCACGCGCAAGGGGATGCAGCCGTTCCTGCCGCTCGCGAAAAACGGCCGCCCCGCGCCGCTTGGCGGGTTCTTTCACCGCGATGCCGACGTCAACTACATCGCCCTGTCGCTCGAAGGCTTCGACGAGAGTCTGCCGGTCGTCTTTCACGAGTACACGCACCTGCTCGTGCGCAACGCCGTCCGCGCCGTTCCCGTGTGGCTGAACGAAGGACTGGCCGAGTACTACAGCACGTTCACGATCGCGGCGAGCGGTGCGAGTGCGGACGTCGGACGTCCGATCGTGCCGCACGTCCGGCTGCTGCGTGAACGCTACATGCCGATCGCCGAGCTGATTGCGGTGGACGCCGGATCGGAGCTCTACGACGAAGCCGTGCGGCGATCGATCTTCTACGCCGAGTCCTGGGCGCTGACCCACTATCTGATGGTCGAAGTGCCCGATGGGCCGGCGCAGATCAACCAATACGTCGCCGACATCGCGCGCGGCCGGCGGCCGTCCGACGCATTCTTCGACGCATTCGGCGCGACGCCGCAGAAATTCGACGACCAGCTTCGCCGGTACCTCGCGCATCCGACGTTCCGCTGGCGCGGCTTCAACGTTCACGATCGTGTGGACGTGGACGTGAACGATCGAGGCCGGACGCTCTCGGCGGGGGAGGCCGATGCGTGGCTCGGCGATCTGCAGCGGCGCGTCCGACGGCAGCGCGAAGCCGCGACGCGAATCGAAGCCGCGCTCCGGCTTGACGGTGAAGCCGCGATCACGCATCTCGCGTTGGGGCTGCTGCGCATCGACGAAGGGCGCATCAGCGAGTCGTGGCCGGCGCTCGAGCGCGCCGTGGCGATCGCGCCCGACGACTTCATGACGCAGTACGCGTACGGCGCGTCGTTGCTGCGCGAGGTCGTGCAGGTGGACGGCATGCTGGCCGACGCGACCGCGCTCGCGCACAGTCAGGCGGCGCTGAAGGCGGCGACGACGATCAATCCATATGCCTCGGAGGCATGGTCGTGGCTGGCGTACGCGTTCATGCTCGATGACGATCAGCTTCCCGCGGCGGAAGAGGCGATCAACCAGGCCATCGAGCTGGCGCCGGGACGGCTCGAGTACCGGTTGCGATGGGCGGACATCAGGATCTTGCGCGGCGACGTGGCGAGTGCGCGCAAGCTGCTGACGGAGCTCGCCGCCGTGACGACGGACCGGACCGTGTCGGAAGCGGCACAGCGCCGGCTCGATGCGCTGGCGCGATCGCGGTAACTGCCGTTCACGCGAGATCCCGCCTGTTTCAACTTCCACGCTCTCCACAGCGCAACTGCCGGCGTCAGTTCGGATCGCGTGCGCACCACGTCTGCGCGCGCGCCGATGCGCGGCCGGCGTAATCCCGTCCGTGACCATCAGTTAGCGTCTCGCGCGCGATCGCGATCGATCGGTCTGCTCCTTGCCCCGCGTAGCGGCGACTCTGGTCTCCAAACGGCGATCGCGTCGAGCCCGACCTCCCTGACCGAGCGCCGGGACATGACCAGAGTCTTCATGAACAAAGGAGGACTGAGATGTTCCGTATCGCCCTGTCGATCCTCGCCCTCGCCTCGCTCATCGCGCTCCAGCCGTCGACCGCGGCAGCGCAAACCAAGCCGGCCTCGCGCACGGCCGCCAAGCCGGCGACACCGACCGGTGTGGTGAATATCAACAGCGCGTCGGTCGCCGAGCTCGATGCGCTGCCCGGCATCGGCGCGAAGACCGCCGCGCTCATCGTCGAGTACCGGCAGAAGAACGGCCCGTTCAAGAAAGTCGAGGAGCTGATGAACGTGCGCGGCATCGGCGAAAAGAATTTCCTGAAGCTGAAGCCGCAGCTCAGTATCGGCGCGGCGAAGGCCGACCAGGCGCAGCAGCCGCAGCGTTAGATCGACGCCGGCCGGGTCGGGTCTGTAGCCGGCCCGGCCGCTCGTGGTGTTGCGATGCGCGGCCGACAGTCGTCTGGGCACTCGTTCGTCGAAGTCGTGTTCGTCGCCGGGCTCGTCGTCACCGTCAGCGGCATCGCGGTTCCGCAAATGCTCGCGAGCCTCGACGACATGCGCGCGATTGGCGCGACGCGCTATCTCTCGACGCGCCTGCATCGGGTGCGCGCGGAAGCGGTGATGCGGTCCACCGACGTCGCGATGCAGTTTGTTCAGGCCGCCGGCGGCTACACCTTCGCCGTGTACGTCGACGGCAATCGCAACGGCATTCGCAGCCGCGACATCGAGCAAGGCGTCGATCGTCGGCTCGGCGGCATCGAGCGGCTCGGCGATTCGTTCAACGGCGTCGAGTTCGCCGCGATTCCAGGCCTGCCGGCCGTTGATCCCGGTGGTACAGGTCCCGGCGACGACCCGATTCGCCTCGGACCGAGCGGGTTCGCGACCTTTACGGCACGAGGTACGGCGACGCCGGGCAGCCTGTATATCCGGGGCAGCCGCGGCGCGCAGTACGTCATCCGCATCTTCGGCGAGACCGGCAGGACGCGGATATTGCGATTCAACACCCGCAGGAACCGGTGGATGCCCTTATGACCTATTTGACCTCGGACCGCCGCGTCAATCGCCGGCGCCGCCGTGTACAGGAGCACGGGATTGTGCGCGCGCGGGTTCGACCTGGCCATGTCGTGACGCTGATCGATGTGTCAGCCGGCGGAGCGCTCGTCGAGACGGATCATCGGCTGCTGCCGGGTACGTGTGTGGAGCTTCAAGTGGAGAGTGAGAACAGAAGCGTGTCGCTGCGTGGCCGTGTCGTGCGATGCGCGGTCGTTCGCGTTCGTCCCGCGTCCATGAGTTATCGCGGCGCGATCGCGTTCGATCGCCATCTACCGTGGTTTGGAGACGATGGCGGGTATGACGTGCCCAGCATCGAAAAACGAACGGCCACCCCATTTCGGGCAGACGCTACCCCGCAGGTGGTGTGACCGTGGCGCACCTCTCGCTCGAGTTGGCGGCGTTTCCGAACGTTCTCCCGTCGCGCCGACGTGGCACTCGATTTGGTTCGGGCGCGGTGGCAAGGAGTCACCATATGCCGGCGCTCGATTCATGCGCGGATCCGCCGCCAGGGGTTCCAGTGAACGCAGTGAACGCAGGGAACGCAGTGAACCATGTCCCGCGTCAACGCGACCGTCGCCAGGCGCTGTGCGAGATGCTCGCGACGCTCACACGGTTCCTCGACAAAGGGCAGGACATCTCGCTGATGCGCGGTGCATTCGAGGAAATGCTGCGTCGCGTCGTACCGGTGCGGGCGATTCAACTACGTGAGTCGAACAGCCGATGGACGGGCCGGCTGGCCGGTGCGGACGGCATCGAGTCGATTGCGCTCGAAGTCCCCGGCAGCGATCCCTCGACGCGCGGCCTTCTCGAGGCGACCTTCGATCCCGGTTGCCGCCTGGGCGATTGGGATTTCCAAATGCTCGGCACCGCCACGCACGTGGGCGCGCTCGTGCTCGAAATCGAGCGGTCGTGGACGCAGCTCGCGCGTGCGGGACTCCTCGATGGTCATCGAGCTCGTCGCGATGGCGCGGCGCCGATCATCGGGTCGACCGACATCATGCAGGCCCTGCGGTCGACGATCGAGCGTCTGGCGGGAACCGACTTCACCGTACTCCTGGAAGGCGAGAGCGGCGTCGGCAAGGAGCTGGTCGCGCGCCAAATCCACGACGTCAGTCGCCGCCGCAACGGACCATTCGTCGCCATCAATTGCGCGGCGCTCGTCGAAACACTGCTCGAAGCGGAGCTGTTTGGCATCGAGGAGCGCACGGCGACGGGCGTCCGCGGGCGGCGCGGGAAGTTCGAGCACGCCGACGGAGGGACCCTGTTCCTCGACGAAGTCTCGGACCTCTCGGTCTCCGCCCAGGCGAAGCTGCTGCGTGCGATTCAGGATCTGACGGTGCAGCGTGTCGGCGGCCACGCGACCCGTCGCGTCGATGTCCGCATCATCGCGGCGACGAACCGGAGTCTGGCCGGTCTCGTTGAGCGGCAGCTGTTCCGGCCCGATCTGTTCTATCGCCTGAGCGGCGTGGACATCCGCGTGCCGACGCTCAGGGAGCGCCGGCCCGACATCCTCGAGCTCGCGTGCTACTTCCTCGAGCGTCACCGGGTCGGACGCCGGTTGCGGTTGACCGCGGCGGCCGCGGACGCGATGGTCACGTACAACTGGCCGGGAAACGTCCGCGAGCTGGAACGCATGATGGAGCGCGCCGTGACCCTTGCGGAGACCGACATCATCGATCTGGACGATCTGCCGCCGACCGTGCGCGGCGGGTACTCGTCGGCCCTCGGACCGTCGCTGAAACGCAACGACACGCTCCGTATCTGGGCCTGTCGCTACGTGCGCCTCGTGGTGGAGCGGTGCGGTGGCAACAAGCGCGCGGCGTCGCGCGCGCTCGGCATCAGCTATCACACCCTTAAGGCATATCTTCGGTCGCCGTATTACGACCAGGCCTGCGAGAGCAGTCCTCCGGTACCGGACGATCAGGACGCAACCGCGGGCGATGGGCCATTGGAGGAACCGGAGTCGGCTGACGGGGCATCAGGAGTCTGAAGTCGCGGTGGCGAGGAGCGCCCCGCGCGCCGGGTGTCTCCGGCGAACGTTCTTGCAATCGACGGAATTCCGCTGTCCGCTCCTGGCGGTGGACGGCAGACTGATCGAAGTGGTCGTGACGCGATGACACCATCGGCTTTGCGCTTCTTCTTTGTGATCGCGCGACCGGATTCGACACCTAAGAGTCCCGTAGACGTTCCCGCCGCGATGCCGTTTTTCTCGATGGTCGTGTCCAATCTCTCAAAGGCAAAGACGTCGATGACGCCAATCTCGAGATCCTCCAGCCGCTTCTCGACCCTTGCCGACGACCCTCCCTCGATCTGGCATCGCCATCCCTCAGTCACCGCCGCCTCGCGTTCCGATCAGAATGGCCGCTTTTCCTTTGGTCGGCAATCGACCGGTCCTTTTCTGATTTCCTGGCTCGATGGAACGCGCGGCCGCGGCGTCTCGGCCGTCCGAGCGCACGAGAGAACCCGAGCCGCTGAACAGAGCGCGACGTGTCTGAAGTCGCGGGGCGCTGAGCTCCGCGCACGCCGGGCGTCTCCGGCGAATGCGATGGACGAGGCTGGGCAGCGATGGAGCTGCGAGGTCGCGCGGCCATCCAACGAACGCGGTCGATCGAGCGACTGCATTCGGGAGGCGGACCATGGTAACAACGCTGGAATTCGCATGGCGACACAGGTCCAAACTGGTCGCGGGCGCACTCATCGTCGCGGCCGGTGCGGTGGCGGATTCACCCTGGCGGGTGTCTTCGCTACGGGCGAGTCCCCCGGCTCAAACCGGGAACGCGCCGGTTCGAACCGTTCCGCCCGGAACACGCGTGGCGGACGAGCCAGGCAAGAAAGGCGAAACCTACTACTGGCTGGAGAGCCAGACGACGCGTCTGACCACGCGCTTCGCGGACGGTGCAGCAATCGTCGCTGAACGAGGCGATGGCGGAGAGGTGCGCGCGAAGATCCACGATCAAGGAGGCAACGAAACCGGGAGCCTCGCCGTTCGATCCACGTCACTTCAGTACCTGCCGGCCGCAGGCGAACCGCTTCAGGCCCTGAACGACAGTGGCGAACGCGTGACGCTGGCGTGGGCCAGCCGACAGGCGTACGGCTTGTGGAAGGATGGCAGCCGGAAGCCGCAGTGGCAGGGCGGGTTGATACGACCCCAGGGCGCCACGCGCAACGTGGAGCAGGAGATCGTGGAACTGCAAGCCGAATGGGCGAATGGCTTGTCCGCGAAGAGCACTCGCACAGCTCGCAGCACATACACGTTCACCGACAACCGGACCAGAAAACCGGTCACACTCTCAGGCGAGAGGGTCTCGGCTCGCCTCGTGAAAGACGGAGTCCAAATCGGGTCGGCCGCCTGGTTTCCACAGAACAGGGTGTTCGTGTTCGACTACGGGCAGCTGGGCTCGGGCTACATCGCGCCGGAGCACTTGGCGCACTTGGGTGGGTGGACATTCGCACCCGACATGGAATGGCTCAATCTGCAGACGATTGCGCTCCACCATTTCAAGGCCCAGATGCAGGCGAATGGTCTGAACGCAAAGACCGGTGCGGGATGCGGGGAGCGACGTGACGCCTCCATCAGCCGACTCCTCAACTTCTTCGCCCCCACCGTCTACGCAGACCAAGACGGCTGCGACGGGTTGCACTGGGCTGACGGTACGATCTTTCGGCCGTGCTGCGACGTGCACGATCGTTGCTACTTCAAGATCGGATGCGACCAGCATTCGTGGTGGTTCGACGGCCGTTGGTTGTGTACCTTCTGTAACGCATCCGCGGCCTATTGCTTCGTGACCGGAGGCTGCAGTTGCATTCCGGGTTTTGCGGAATTTGACCCTGTCGAGGATCGCAAAGCGCGTGGTGCGCAGGTCCATACATGAATTGGAAATATCCGCTGGTTGGCGCGGTGACGTTCGTTGCACTGCATCGCGTACTCGTCGTCACGTGGCAGACATGGTTTCACGGCGGCGGCGGCCACTCGCCGTGGTTCATGAATACGGTCGACTCTGTGCTGCTCGCGATGGCCGTGTTTTTCGTCGTGAACGTGATGGTGTGCCTGCTGATGCCACAGCCGCGCGTCGAGGAGACGTCGCTCGCCGCATGTCAGGTCGTGGCGGGCGCCATCGTGCCCATGGTCGTCACGCTGGCGACCTTGCCGGAAGGGCCGGGGAACATGGCTCCTGTCGCGATCTTCATCGGGATCATCATCGTCGTCGTGCCGAGTGTCGCGGGAGCGCTCGTAGGATTTGCTGTCCGTAAAGCTATCCTTGCGCTCCATAGCTAGGCCAACCAATTCCCAGGAAGCGGTCGACCTGACCGCTTCCTGCCTTGTCGCAACGGCGCCGGATGCCGCGCACACCGATTGCCGATTCTTGACCGTGCCAGAACCCGCATAGTACCGTTACCTGTTTCCGTCGCCGCGCGATTCGCGACATCTCTTCATGGAACAGGCCACCGAAGCTCCACTCAAAAAGACGCCGCTCAACGCTCGCCACCGTGCCTCGGGCGCCAAGATGGTCCCGTTCGGCGGTTGGGACATGCCCGTCGAGTACTCGGGCATCGTCGCCGAGCACATGGCGGTGCGCACCCGCGCCGGGCTCTTCGACGTCAGCCACATGGGCCAGATCGAGATCGCCGGGAACGACGCGCTCGCAGCCGTCCAGCGGATCTCGTCCAACGACGCGTCGAAGCTCGCGGTGGGGCAGGCGCAGTACTCCGGCCTGTTGACCGAGCAGGGCACGTTCATCGACGATCTGCTGGTCTACCGCCTCGCGCCCGCGCACTTCCTGCTCGTCGTCAACGCGTCGCACATCCCGAAGGACTACGCCTGGATTGCCGAGCAGATTAAACCGGCCGGTGACGCGGTCGCCGTTGACGCGAGCTCGCGCTACGCGCTGCTCGCCCTGCAGGGACCGGCGGCGCTCGACGTCCTGCAGCCGCTGACCGGCGTCGAGCTGGCCGGCATGAAGTACTACTGGTTCGCGAATGGGGAAGTGGCGAGCGTGCGCGCGACGATCTCGCGCACCGGCTACACCGGCGAGGACGGCTTCGAAATCTTCGTCCCGCCACAGTCTGCTGATCGTGTCTGGCAGGCCATTCTCGAGTCGGGCAAAGCCGCTGACGTCATCCCGGCCGGCCTCGGCGCGCGCGACACGCTGCGCCTCGAGGCGGCGATGCGCCTGCACGGCAACGACATCGACGAGACCACCACGGCGCTCGAAGCGGACTTGAGCTGGATCGTCGGCTGGAAAAAAGACGACTTCATCGGCGCGGCCGCATTGCGCGAGCAGAAGGCGAACGGCGTGACGCGGAAGATCGCCGGCTTCGAGGTGCTCGATCGCGGCATCGCACGCCAGGGGTACGATGCCTACGTCGGTGACGCGAAGGTTGGCGTGGTGACCAGCGGGACGCAGACGCCGTTCCTGAAGAAGGCGATCGGCATGGCGTATCTGCCCGCCGAGCACACGGCCGCCGGGACGGAATTCGACGTCGACATCCGCGGCCGCCGCACGCGCGCACGCGTGGTCCCGATGCCTTTCTATAAGCGACCGAAGTAGGCCGGGTCCTTTCGGACCCGGCAGGAGAACCGATGGCTTCGTATCCGGCCGGCTACAAATACACGAAGGACCACGAGTGGGTGGAGCTCTCCGGCGATCGCGGGAAAGTCGGCATCACCGATTACGCGCAGCAGCAACTCGGCGACGTCGTCTACGTCGAGCTTCCTGAAGTCGGCGCGAAACTGAGACAAGGTCAGTCGTTCGGCACCATCGAATCGGTGAAGGCGGTGTCCGAGCTGTACGCGCCGGTCAGCGGCGAAGTGGTCGACGTGAACACCGCGCTCAAGGACAAACCCGAAGCCGTGAACGCCGACCCGCACGGCAGCTGGATGATCGCGGTCAGGCTGACGAACGCCGGCGAGAGCGATGCGCTCCTCGACGCCTCGCAATATCAAGACCTGGTGAAATGAACCTCTTCGAACCAGAGAAGTTTCAATCCCGCCATATCGGACCCGACGAAGCTGAACGCGACGAGATGCTGAAGGTCGTCGGTGCGTCCTCGCTCGACGCGCTGATCGACGAAGCCATCCCGCCGCGCATCCGCTTGAAGAAACCGCTCGACTTGCCCGACGGCGTCAGCGAGTACCAGTTCCTTCGCGATCTGCGCCGCACGGCGGCGCGCAATCAGGTGTTCCGGTCGCTCATCGGCCTCGGCTACTACGACACCATCACGCCGAGTGTCATCCTCCGCAACGTGCTCGAGAATCCCGGCTGGTACACGCCGTACACGCCCTATCAGGCGGAGATTGCGCAGGGCCGTCTCGAATCGCTCCTCAACTTCCAGACCATGGTGCGCGATCTGACGGGGATGGAAATCGCGAACGCCTCGCTCCTCGACGAAGCGACGGCGGCCGGCGAGGCGATGACGATGCTCCATCGCGTGTCGAAGCGCGCGGACAGCACGGTGGGACCAGCGCAGTTCTTCGTCGCCGACTCGTGCTTCCCGCAGACCATCGACGTCTTGAAAGCCCGCGCGGAACCGCTCGGGATCGAGCTCGTGATTGGCGACTTCACGACCGCGCAGTTCGGCGACCGCGTCTTCGGCGCGCTGGTGCAGACGCCGGACGAGGCGGGCCGCGTGCACGATCTTCGCGAGCTCATCGCGAAGGCGAAGCGCGCGGGTGTGGGCGTCGCGGTCGGAACGGACTTACTCAGTTGCGTGCTGCTGACGCCTCCCGGCGAAATGGGCGCGGACGTCGTCTACGGCAACTCGCAGCGGTTCGGCGTCCCGCTCGGCTACGGCGGCCCACACGCGGCGTTCTTCGCGACACTCGAGAAGCACATTCGGCAGGCGCCGGGACGCATCATCGGCGTCTCGGTCGACGCGCAGGGCAACACCGCGTATCGCATGGCGCTGCAGACACGCGAGCAGCACATCCGCCGCGAGAAGGCGACGTCGAATATCTGCACCGCTCAGGCGCTGCTCGCGAACATGGCCGGACTCTACGCGGTGTACCACGGACCGAAAGGGCTCACGCGCATCGCGACGCGCGTCCATGGGTATGCGGCGCTCCTCGAGCGCGAGCTCGCCAAGCTCGGCGTCCGCCAACTGAACGAACACTATTTCGATACGGTGCGCTTCGAAGTGCTTGGAGGCGCGCAGGCGGTCGGGCAAATCCTGAAGGCGGCACTGGCATCGAAGATCAATCTCGGCTATCGACGCGACGGCACCATCCACGTCGCGCTCGATGAAACCGTCGACACGACGGACATCAAGGCGATCGTCTCGGCGTTCGTCGCTGGTGTCGGCAAGGCCGCTCCGCTGAACGTAGAAGTTGGAGCTCAGCACGTAGAGCCTTCGAATCTCGGATCCCTGGCTCGAACGTCGCCATTCCTGACCCACCCGGTGTTCAACAAGCATCATTCCGAAACCGAGATGATGCGTTACATTCGCCAGCTCGAACGGAAGGACATCGGGCTCGACACGTCGATGATTCCGCTCGGCTCGTGCACGATGAAGCTGAACGCGGCGTCCGAGATGCTGCCGATCACGTGGCCGGAGTTCAGCAAGCTCCATCCGTTCGCGCCGGTCGATCAGGCCGAAGGCTATCTCGAGGTGTTCCGCGAGCTCGAGTCGATGCTCGCCGCGATCACCGGCTTCGCCGCGGTGTCGCTGCAGCCAAACTCCGGCGCGCAGGGCGAGTTTGCCGGACTGATGGTGATCCGCGCCTATCATCGCGACCGCGGCGAGACCGCGCGCGACGTCGTGCTGATTCCGGCGTCCGCGCACGGGACCAATCCGGCCAGCGCGGTGATGGCCGGCATGCGCGTCGTCGTCGTGGCGAGCACGAGCGAAGGGAACATCGACGTCGACGATCTCAAACGGAAAGCGGCGGAGCACAAGGATCGGCTGTCGGCGCTGATGGTCACCTATCCGTCGACGCATGGCGTGTTCGAGGAAACCATCCAGGACGTCTGCGCCATCGTCCATCAGCACGGCGGTCAGGTGTACATGGACGGCGCGAACATGAACGCGCAGGTGGGGCTCACCAGTCCGGCGGCGATCGGCGCCGACGTGTGCCACCTCAACCTGCACAAGACGTTCAGCATCCCGCACGGCGGCGGCGGTCCCGGCATGGGACCGATTGGCGTCGCGGCGCACCTCGCGCCGTACCTGCCGGGACATCCGATCGTGAAGACCGGCGGCGACCGCGCGATTCACGCGCTGTCGGCCGCGCCGTGGGGCAGCGCGAGCATCCTGCTGATTTCGTACGCCTACATGAAGATGCTGGGCCGCGACGGGATGACCGATGCGACGCGCTACGCAATTCTCAACGCGAACTACATCAAATCCCGGCTCGAGAAGCACTATCCCGTGCTCTACTCGCGGAGAAACGGCCGCGTCGCGCACGAGATGATTTTCGATCTGCGGCCACTCAAGCAGACGAGCGGGATCGAAGAAGGAGACGTGGCCAAGCGATTAATGGACTACGGCTTCCACGCGCCGACCGTGTCGTTCCCCGTGCCCGGCACGCTGATGGTGGAACCGACCGAGAGCGAATCGAAGGACGAGCTCGATCGGTTCTGCGACGCGATGATTGCGATTCGCGGGGAGATTCAGGCGATCGTCGACGGCAAGGCGGATCGGAAAGACAACGTGCTGAAGAACGCGCCGCACACCGCGACGGCAATCGCCGCGAGCGACTGGCCGCATCCGTACTCGCGCGAGCAGGCGGCGTTTCCGCTGCCGTTTCTCCGCGCGCACAAGCACTGGCCGAGCGTTGGACGGATTGACAATCCGTACGGCGATCGGAATCTCATCTGCTCCTGCCCGCCGATCGAAGCGTTTGCGTGACGCTCGGCTGACGCACGTGTGAACAAATCACGTACAACGCAGAAACCGCGGAACCCGCAGAGAAAAATGCTCAAGGTCTTTCCGCGTGTTCTGCGAGTTCTGCGTTCAACGTCGTATTTCTTCACAACCTCTAAAGAGCCTTCACGCTACAACGACCCGAGGAACGCGAACAACTTGTTCTTCTGCGCCTGCGACAGCGTCCTGAAGAAGAGCGTCACGGGTTCGGCCTGTCCGCGATGGCGCAGGATCGCGCGCTCGAAGGTGATCGAGTTGCCGTCGTGCATCAGGCGCGTGCGCGTCCGCACGCCCCAGAGCGGCGGCGTGCGCAGCTTGTTGCGCGTGCCTGGCCCGCCGTTCTGCACGATGCCGTCGCCTGTGCCGACGTCGTGCAGCAGGAAGTCGCTGAACGGATGAATGATCTTGTTTCCGAGCGCTTCGGTCACCTGGAACGTGTGACCGTTGATCCACGAGTCCTTCGGCATCGTCGCGATCGTCGGCGTGTGGCAGATGTTGCAGCCGATCGCGTTGAACACCGCCTGACCCTGCATGACCTCTGCGGTGATCGCTCCGCGCGACGGCGCCTTGGTCGCGCGCATGAACTCGGCGAATTCGTCGACGTCGTTGTCGGGATCCTCGTTGACGATGTCGATGCCCTCTCGGAGCCCGACGTAGTGCCCGGCCACCGCGTCGTAGTAGCGATCGTACGCGTCGACCGAATTGCCGTTCGACGTGTTCTCGGTGCCGAACAGCCGGTTGGTGATGCGCTGCTCGTTCAGATACGCATCGCCTGAAAACGACACGAGGCTGCCGTGCTGATTCTTCCAGCCGAACCGGCCGACCCGCTTCGTCTCCGCCGGGGCTTCGACGACCGGCACCATGATGATCTGGCCGCGGAGCGCCGGCGGCTGCGCGTTTCGAATCGTGGTGAACGTCGCGTCGGCGATCGCTTCGACGAACCCGTCACCGAGCGTATTGAGCGTGGTCCGGAACGAGCGCACGGTGTCGGCGCTGTCGGCGCGCTCCTGAACGAGCGTGTCGGTCGCGCGATCGTTGATGAGCGATCCGCCCGGACGATCGGTGAAGACGCCGCCGAGGAATCGGCCGACTCGGAGCTCCGTGATCTGACTGATACCCCCGGTGGTCGGATTCTGATGACACTCGGCGCACGATTGCGCGTTGTACACCGGTCCCAAACCCTTCGCCGCGTCGTCGACCTCCTCGAACACGCCTTTCACATGGTCGAAGGCCTTTTGTTCGATGAGCCCGTTCGTCTGATTGTCGAAGCCCGTGGGCGCTTCGGTGTAGCCCGTGGTGTTTACCGTTGATGCCGAGTACATACCGGCAGCCCACAGAGACACCAACACCGTACCCAAGGGGCGCACGATCTTGCTCATTGGAAATCCTCCGAAAGGCGGTGGGAATGGTGGGGAAGCGAGGACAGTAGCTCAGCGTAAACGGCGCGTCAACGGCTGACTTTGTAATTCACTTACAGAACTGCGTGCGCCGGTTTGAGGACGAAGTCGAACTGCGCCGTGCTGAACCGCGGATTCGATCCCGAAGATGAAGATCAACAAATCCTTTCACCGCGGTGGATGTCGACTTCCGTCGTGGCGCTTCTCTTCACCGTTGTCTGCATCTTCACACCGCCTAAGATAGAATCCGCCGATCTGCGAAGCCGGTCGCGCGATTTCGGAGAGGAGTGGCGTATGAGCAGCCGCCGCGATTTCATCCGCAGTGCCGCCGCGTTGGGAATCGGCGGCTTCTCCGCGACGACGTTGCTGGAAGCGCTCGTCGCAAACCCGGTGCAGGCGCAGGCGGGCGCGGAGCGAGCGGCGGCGCCACCGCTCGACCTCGCCGAATGGAGCTACTTCTGGGTCGGCGTCGAACAGGCGCATCTGCCTCGCGGCACAACGGTCAGCGGCAAGCAGATGTACGTCGAGTACTGGATTCCGTCGCTCGTCAGACATCCTCTGCCGATCGTCCTCGTGCATGGCGGCGGCGGGCAAGGTCTTGATTGGATGGGCACACCCGACGGACGTCCCGGCTGGGTGACGTACCTTCTGCAGGAGGGCTTCAAGGTCTACGTCGTCGATCGCCCCGGTCACGGTCGATCGCCGTTTCATCCCGATCTCCACGGTCCCTTTCCGGCGCAGACGAACACGTTGGAGGCGATGTCGGGACAATTCACGCCGCCCAACGCCAGCCGGCCCGCGTCCGGACCGTATCGGCCGCTGCACAACCAGTGGCCGGGTACCGGTGAAATCGGATCGCCGGATCTCGATCAACTCGTCGCGTCGCAAGGCGGGAGCTACGTCGCGCCTGGCGGGGCAGTGTCCGCGGGGCCCGCGGCGGCCGGCGGACGCGGTGGACGAGGTATACAGGGCGGCGCGGCGCAAGGTGGCGCGCCAGCCGCCGCATTCGCCGCTACGCCCCCGCCGGTCGACGGTGGAGCCGCAGCAGGAGCGGAGACCGCGCACATGGTGTGGCGGCAGCGCGGCGCGATGCTGCTCGACAAGATTGGACCGTCGATCATCATGACCCACTCGGCCGGCGGACCGTTCGGCTGGCTCGTCGCAGAGATCCGGCCGAATCTTGTCAAAGGCATCATTTGCATCGAAGGCGGCGGGACGCCGTTCGGCGGCCAGAACATGTGGGGCATGTCGACGATTCCCGTCGCGTACGACCCACCAGTGTCCGATCCGTCAGAAATCAAAACCAAAGTCGTCACGCCGACCGAGCCGGGCATGCAGCCCTATCGCCTGCAGGAGGAACCGGCGCGAAAGCTCAAGAACCTCCAGGGGATTCCGATCGTGATCGTGACGGCCGAAGCCTCGTTCGCATCGCCGGGGAATCCGGGCGCGATCGCCTACTTCAAGCAAGCGGGATGCAAGGCGGAAGAACTGCGCCTCGTCGATCGTGGCATCCACGGAAACGGGCACATGATGATGGTGGAGAAGAACAACCGTCAGGTGCTGCAGCCGATCCTCGACTGGATTCAGAAGAACGTCCCCGCGTCCGGCGCGCGCGTAAGCGCGACCCAGAAGACAACGACCAGTGGGAAGAAGCCCGAAACCGCTATGACGCTCGCCAATCAGGGTTTCTTCTGGGTCGGCACCGAACACAAGAAAGTTCCATACGGAACGATTATCAGCGGTCAGATGTACGTGCAGTATCTGACGCCGTCCCAGGTGCGACATCCTTATCCGGTCGTCCTCGTCCACGGCGGCAGCGGACAGATGCTCCATTACATGGGGACGGGCGACGGCGCCGCCGGATGGGCGCATTACTACGTGCAGGAAGGCTATCGCGTCTACCTCGTGGATCGACCGGGCCACGGGCGCGCGCCGTATCACCCCGACGCACTGGGACCGATCGGGCCGCAGCCGACCTACGCCGGGGTTGTCGCCGATTTCAAGCGCGCGACCGTCGGACCGAATCGACAGTGGTCAGGACCGGGTGACGTCACCGATCCGCTCGTCGATCAATTCATGGCCAGCCAGAATGCGACGCCTCAGGATCAGGCGATGGCACAGGCGCTGTGGGCCAGTCGAGGCGCCGAACTGCTGGACAAGATCGGACCCGCCATCGTGCAGACACACTCGGCCGGCGGCCCATTCGGCTGGCTCGTCGCCGATCAACGCCCGAAGCTCGTCAAAGCCATCGTGTGCGTGGAGGGCGGACGTTTACCGTTCGAGACGCTCACGAATCTGCAGGGCATTCCGATTGTGTATGTGACGGCAGAGAAGTCAGGACGTACTCAAGGGGCCGCGGTCATCGCGTCCTTGAAACAGGCCGGCTGCGACGCCGAGGAACTGCAACTGAAGGATCGCGGCATCCTCGGCAACGGGCACTTCATGATGTTCGAGAACAATCGCCGGCAGGTGTTCGACGTCATCCGCGGCTGGATCGAACAGAAGCTGCCTGCGAGATCCTGACGCTGCGCTACTTCTAAATTACCTCGCCACCACGGGGGACACGGAGGACAGGAGGTTCAAACCTGTGCAAACCGGGATTTTTCCTCAGCGTCCCCCGTGTCCTCCGTGGTGGAGATTTTAAGTCCGCAACGCGCTCAAACGTAAAGGCCCGCGCTACGAGAAGCGGCGGGCGACATCAACTCGTGCTGCACGCGGTGGGATGCCATTTACCGGCATCCGGCTCTTTCTTGAAGTGCGTGCTCGTCACGAAGGGTTGGTCAAGATACTTCGGATCCTCGACGATGGTCGTCACCGTGAACCACTGATCGCCGTTTGGTTCCGTATGGCGATCGAAATACTCGGTGACGACGGCGTTCTCGCTGTACGGGACGCCGTTCTTGCGCAGGTAGCCGGCCTTCAGGTGCGTCGTGATCACTTTCAGCGAGCCGCCACGTGACTGCGGTCCTCCGCGGCCTCGTCCGCCCGGCGCATCGGCTGGCGCGCCCTGCACGACCCCGGCGATGGTGATGACGCCACGTCCGCCGCCGCCGCCACCTCCGCCGCCGCGCTGTGGCGGACCCGCGATTTCCCATTGCGCCACGGAATAACCCTGCCAGCCCGCATCGCCGGCCGGCGGCTGGGCGTCGCCGAAGTGGAGGAGTCGCGACTGCGTGCCGGCGTCGGTGTCAATCTTCAGATTGTTGTCGTCCTGCCAGGTGATGTGGACACGCCCGGGCACGCGCATGATGTTGGCGGCGCCGTACGACTTGCACTGGTTGCCGCTCGCTTCGTCCTTCGCCGGATCCCAGACGTCGGCGACCTTGCGGCCCTCGGCATTCAGCGGAACGCTCGCGTAATCGCCCTTGGGCGGCGTGACCATGCGATAGCGCCAGTCTTCGGTGACGACCGACACCCAGTAACCAATGAGATCGATCGGCGCCGCCGCCTGCGGCGTCGATGGAGGCGCGGGCTCACCGCCGCGACCACGCTGACCCCACTCACCCCGCTCACCCCACTCAGCATTGCCGCGAGCCGACACCGTGAGCGCCAGAGCGGCCGTCAGCAGCACCGGCACGGCATGTCGCAGCTGAATGCTGCTGCTCGTCATTGGAACGTCCCGCTCCACTTCCATCCGTCCGCCGGCCGCAGAATGCTTCGCATCCGCAGACGGTGGTCGGCCGCATTCCGCCCCGGGTTGCCTTCGATGATGACGTGATCGCCCGGCTTGAGCGTCTCGCGCGTGACGCCCTGCTGGCCGAGCTGCAACCCGGCACCCCACTCGATCGCCCAGCGCTGCATCTGGCCGCTCTCGTCGGGCGCCTCGACGTGGACGAACGAATGCGGGTTGCGATACAGAAACTGGACCAGGTTGCCTTCGATCTTGCTGACTTTGTCCTCGAAGTACGTCGCGGCGAACGAGTGGTGCGCGTGGGTTGGCACCACAGACAGGAACGCCACCGCCACGCTGAGGATCACGAGCATCATGAATCTGCGTGTCATCGTGTTTTCTCAGCTGAGGTCAAGACTTTTTTGCCAGGCTCCGATACACCGCCTCGATGAACATGTCGGTCGTCCAGAAACCGGTCTTCGCGCCGTACCGGCCGTCGTAGTCCAGTGTCGGCCGTGCCGCCTTCACCTGATCCAGCGTCATACCCTTCTTCACCAGATCCTGAATGCGATCGCGAATGATGGTGACCATATCGCGGTACTCGAGCACGTCGGCCTCGTCGCAGAGCCGCCCGTGTCCGGGGATCACGTACGTGCCGCCCTCCTGCTTCTCCTTGGGAATGGCGATGTCCAGAATGTGGTTCAGCGCGCCGATGATGCCTTGAATGTTTCCGCCGCGCTGCAGGTCGATGACCGGATACGTCGTGGTGACGAAGAGATCGCCGGCGCTGATGACATCGGAATGACGGAAGAAGACGAGGCTGTCGCCGTCGGTGTGGGCGGACGGTTCGTGAAAGATCTCGATCGGCTCGCCGTTGAAGAACAGCTCCTTTTTCTTGGTGAAGTACGTGTCGGTGGGCCAGGCGGCGGAGACCGTGGGTGCCTGCTGGCCGGTCGGCGCGCTCATCCGGTTGAGGACGTTTTCGTGCGCGATGATCGCAGCGCTGTTGCTCGCGCCGGTGCCCATGTTGCCGCCCGCGATGGTCATGCCCAGCTTGGCAATCGGCGCGTTGCCGCCGACGTGATCCGGATGCGCGTGCGTGTTGATGATGTAGCGAATCGGCTTGTCGGACAGGTTGCGAATCGCCGCCACGACTTTGTCGCTCATCTGCTCGAAGGAGGTATCGACGAGGAGCACGCCCTCGTTGCCCGCTTGCACGGTGATGTTGCCGCCCGCGCCCACGAGCATGTAGACGTTTCCCTGCACGGGAAGCACGTGAACCTCGACGTTCTCGAACGTCTGATTCTGTGGGGTGGCCATCCAACCCATCGCGGCCAGAGCGAACGCCGTACGCAGCGCGCCCGTCACGTTGCCGCTCCTTTGGTGAGCAGCCGCACGAAACCCGCGGTTCTGGCTCGATCGACCCGGTGCACCGGCAATCTCCTGACAAGCCTCGCGACGAGAGCGGAGGCTAACGTAGCGCAGGCTTCAACGGCTGCAGCCCTCCTAAGAAACAGCGCGTTTTCCGGCCTGTTTCTGCTCGGACGAGTCGCGATTCGATCGCGTGGGACGCTAAAGAGAACGTTGCAAAATTACCTCGCCACCACAGGGGACACGGAGGACAGGAGGTTCAAACCTGTCCAAAACACGATTTTTCCTCCGCGTCCCCCGTGCCCTCCGTGGTGGAGAGCTTAATTCTGCAATCCGCTCTAAAGGCCCGCCCTACGAGCGACCATTGTAAAGCGTGGCGCGTAGCGCCTGCGATCAAACCGCGACCGCCGCCGCTCCCCACAGCTTCGCGGTGGCGAGCCTCGCGCCTTCGGCAAGCGATCGCATCTTTGCCCAGCAGATCGCGGGATGCACCGCGCCAAAGCCGGCGAATGTGCCGAACCCGCAGTCGGTGCCCGCAATCACCCGATCGCGCCCAACGAGATCGGCGTAGCGCACGATCCGCTGCGCGACGAGCTCGGGATGCTCGACGAAGTTACAGCTCGAATCGAGCACGCCGGGGACCAGGATCTTGTCCGCCGGCAGCGGGTGACTCTTCCAGATCTCCCATTCGTGCTCATGACGCGGGTTTGCGCCTTCGATGAGCAGCGCCATCGGTTTCACCCTGAGGAGCACGGGGAGCACCTTGGCCAGCGGGATATCGCGATGATGCGGTCCCTCGTAGTTGCCCCAGCAGACATGCAGACGGACACGATCGGCAGGCACTCTCGCCAGCGCGTGATTGAGCGCGTCCACCTGCATCGCCGCGTTGCGCAGGAACTCGGCTTCGTCTGCGTCGCGGAAGGTGATATGGCGTCCCATCCCGAGGTCGGGACAATCGACCTGCAGAAGCAGTCCCGATTCGACGATCGTTTCGTATTCCGCGCGCATCGCGTCGGCGAGCGCCTCGAGATACGTTTCGCGAGAGGGATAGTATTCGTTGGGCTGGAACAACGCGATCGTTCCGGGCGACACGGCGGTCATGAACGCCTCGACGCGGTTCGTACCCGAGAGCGTCGACAGGGACAGGGCCTGCTTGAACCGGGCGATGTCCCGGCGCAACGGCTCGGCATCCTTCACCGCAATCGGCCCTTTGCAGATCGGCCGCACATATTTGGGCGTCGCGCCCATCGCGGCGAGTCGGTCGCGGTACTCGGGAAAATCGTCGAGATCCGCCGGCGTCGCGCGTGGCACGTTGCCCGGTTCGAATCCGGTGAGCCGGTGCCGGATGTACGTCGCGTAGCTGATCTTGCTCATTTCGCCATCGCTGACGATGTCGATCCCGGCTTCACATTGCCGGCTCACCATGTCGGCCACGGCACGCCGCAGCGCCTCCTCGAACGCCGTCGCGTCGTACGAATCGCCGCGATCCTGTGCGAAGAGGAAATCGACCACCTCCTGCGGACGCGGCAGGCTGCCGACGTGCGTCGTGAGCATGCGATCGGTACTCCGTTGCATCGGTTCCTCTCGGGCTCGTGAAGAACAGTTATTTCGTCGGAACGTCGCCGCCGATGAATTCCGCGCTCGTGCGTCTCGAGGCGGTGACGCCGCCGGGACCGACGATCGCGGCTTCACCAACCTTGGACGCAGGCTGCGCGCTTCGGACCGCCGACGCGCCGGCGGGTCGGTTCGCTTCGGGCACGGTGATCGGTTCGAGCATCGCCACGATCTCCGCACGCCGCTCTTCGAACCACGGCGGCAACAGCAGCTCCATACCGAGCTGGTCGATCGGTTCATCCTTGGCAAATCCCTCGGGGACCGACGCGGCGCACTCGGTCAGGATGCCGCCTGGTGATCGCACGTAAATCGAATGGAAGTAATTCCGGTCCTTGATCTCAGAGCAGTCGGTGTAGCCGAGCTCTTCGTACAGGTTCTTCTGCTCGGCGAGCCTCTCGTCGGTGCCGATGTCGAGCGCGAGGTGATGTGCCGTGCCGGCGCCGAAGCCCCAGCCGCCCGGCGCGCGGTCAGGCTCGTGGTGGAGCACCAGCGTTTTCGCCGCGCCGCCGGTATGCACTTCGAATCGATGATACGGGCCGTCAGTGCCCGTCTTGCGGAATCCCAGCGCGTCGACGAAGAACCGTTCCTGCTCGGTTGTGTGCTGGACCGACAGCACGGGTCCGTGGAATCCGCGCAGCGCGACGTCCGAGCTGATTTCGTCGGTCGTCCAGCCCGTCCGCGTGTCGTTCGCGTCTTCGATGATCTCGAAGAGCAGACCGGAAGGGTGCCGGAAGCGGATGTACTTCTGTCCGAACCGCTCCTGAATCCCACCGTGTTCGACGTGGTGACGATTCAGGTGGTCCACCCAGAACGACGGCGAGCCCTTCGGCGCCGAAAACGTCGTGGCGGCGATCTGTCCTGACCCGACGCGGCCGGGAACGCGCCGGTAGGGGAACGTGGTCAGCACCGAGCCGATCTCGGCATTCGCGTTGGCGTAGTAGAGATGGTAATGGGCGTACCGGCCGTCGAACAGGACGGTCTGTTTGATCAGCCGCTGGCCCAGCACCTTCGTAATGAAGTCGACGTCTTCCTGCGCGCCACTGGCACACAGCGTGATGTGATGAATACCTGTGATCGGCATAGGGTTCCTCCGGAATCAGAAAATCAGTTTCGCGGCAAATTGGATCTGACGCGCCGTGCCCGCGAGCGTCGTAATCCTTCCGGCCGTCGGGTTGACTGTGCCTCCGCCATTTGGTGTCTGACTGAAGACGTTCGCGCTTGGCTGCCCGAAGTTCGGACGGTTCGTGAGGTTGAACACCTCTGCGCGCAACTGAACGGAAGACGAGCCCTGAAGCTTCACGTTCTTCAGGACCGCCACGTCCAGGGTCATGAAATCGGGGCCGATCAGGCTGTTCCTGCCGACGTTGCCGAGCATTCCGGGCGCCGCCATCGTAAACGCCGTCGGGTCGAACCACTGATTGATGTTGTGCGTGACGGCGCTCTCGAGGTCACGTCCGGGCGCGAGGTTCGGCCGTTGACCACCGGTTCCGAGGCCTGACTGGTCGAAGCCTATCGCCGGCGTGAACGGCGAGCCGCTGGTGCGGCTCAGGATCCCGCTGACCTGCCAGCCCTCGACCAATTGATTGCCGTGGAACGGCAGCGCGACGACGCCGCTGGCTCTGAACGTATGCTTTCTGCTGAATCCGCACGGCCCTTCATCGTACTGAGGATCGTACGGGTTGGTTGACGCGGTCCCGCCTTCGCCGCCGAAGTTCCCCGAGCTCAGGTCACGGCACTTCGCCAGCGCGTACGACACCTGCGCCTGCACGTTGCGGTAAAACCGGCGATTGAGACTCAGTTGCAGGGAATGGTAGTCCGACGTCGCGAAGGACGTCCCGGTATTGAGCACGGAGAAGGTCGGATTGACGCGCGCATTCGGCGTGATGCCGGCGATCGCGCCGCGCGGCACGCCGTACACGACGGTCCCATCCGCCAGCGTTCTCGGCGTGACCGGATTGACGTCGCGCTGCTTGAAGAGGTTGTTGCTGTGGGATCCGATGTATCCGGCCGTGACGAGGGTCTCGTCAAAGATTTCGCGCTGGACGTTGACGTTCCACTGCTCCTGATACGGTGTGTTCGTCGTTTGATAATCGATCCCCTGGCTTATTGTCGGGAGCGCGGCCGCTACCGACGTGAACGGCGTTGGGAATGTCGGCGGCACCACGGTCAAATCCTGCCGGCCGATCGTGAAGGGGGGATTGAGATAGTACGCCGACGCGTACACGCGCGGGGCGACCACATTGTGGAAAATGCCGAAGCCTGCGCGAATCGACGTCTTGTGATCGTCGAACGGATCGTAGACGACGCCAAGTCTGGGGTCGAAGTTCTTGAGGGATGCATTCTTGGCGAACACCGTCTCGACCGGCGTGAACGCCGGCGACTGCGGCGGATTCACGAGCGTAATGCCCGGAGTCACGGTCGCGTTGGTGGTCGGCGCGTACCGCACGCCGAGATTCAACGTGAGCCTCTGCGCCGCTTTCCAGTCGTCCTGAATGTACGCGGTGAAGTCGTTCTCGCGGAACTCCCGGTACGCGTTGTCCTGTCCCGGCAGCGCGCCGACGATGGACGCGGGCTGGTTGAGCAGGAACGTCTGGAGGCTCGTGAACGTCCACACGCCGCCCCACTGGAAGGGCGCGTTGATGTCGGTTTCCTGCCGCTCGAGCGCGCCGCCGAATTTGATCGCGTGCGATCCGCGATGCCAATACACGTCGTCGGCCACCGAGTACTTGCGCTGGAGAATGTCGAAGGGGTTCAACTGGTTCGCGCCGATGACGCTGATGCCGCTGCCCGCGTTCACCGTGCCATTCATCCGGCCCGGAAAGAAGGTGAGCACCGGGACCTCACCGGTGTTGTCCGCCAGTTCCCGCGTCCGCACGAGGCCGAACCGCAACTGGTTGATCACGTTGGACGACACGAGCCGCCGGTGTTCGGTCGTGAGGATCTGGTTGTTCGTCTTGTTCGTCGCGGACCACAGCGGAATGCTCGATCCGCTGAACGGCTCGAAGAGATCCGCGGTGTCGGACACAAATCGGGCAAAGAGCGAGTTCTTCGGCGACCACGTGTAATCGAAACGTCCGAGGAAGTAATTCTCGTACCCTCGTGTGGTGTCGACCTGATTGACTTGTCCGACGCCGCCGCTCAACGGAGTGGTCGGCAAGGGGTAGAGATCCAGCACCGGTTTGACGGCGGCTGCGACGCCGACGTTGGTGAGAGCGCCGCCGATCGGAATCAACCCGTTGCGCGCGTTGGCGTCGGGCACGGTCGCGATTCTCGTCTCGCCGAGATTCTGCTTGATGCCTTCGTAGTTGAAGAAAAAGAATGCCCGGTCTCTCTTGACCGGGCCGCCGAGACTCCCGCCGTACTGGTTCCGGCTGAATGGCGGCTTGGGCCGGGTCGGGTCGTCGAAGAATTGACGTGCGTCGAACCTGCTGTTGCGCACGAATTCGAACGCCGACCCGTGGAGGGCGTTCGCGCCCGATCGCGTGATGGCGTTGATCGCGCCGCCCCCGCCGCCGAACTGCGCGCTGTAGGTGTTGGTCAGCGTCTGGAACTCGGCAATCGCCTCCACGCCGAGCGTGGTGCCGAGCACGCCCGATCCGGCGGCACGGTTCCAGAAATTCGCCACGTTCGTGTTGTCGAGCAGGAACGCCTGACCTTCGGGTCGCCCTCCGGCCACCGAGTAGACCTGCTGCCGGCCGAACAACGAACCCTGGAACTGCACCGTGGTGACACCAGGCGACAGCGTGATCAGCTGCGCGTAATTCCTGCCGTTCAGCGGCAGGTCGGCGATCTGTTTCTGAGAAATCGTCGTCGCGAATGCCGCCGACGTCGTGTCCACCATGGGGCTTTCGCCCGTCACAGTGATGGTCTCTGAGACAGTTCCGAGCGGAAGCGTGAAATCGACGACGTTCTGGCTGCCGACGGTGAGCGTCAAGCCTTTGTGGACCACGGTCTGAAAACCAGCAATCGAGGCTTGAACTTCGTACGCACCGAGCGGCAGATCGGGCAGGTTGAAGCGCCCTTGCCCGTTGGTGACGGCCGACTGCGCAACACCGGTCCCCACATTCTTCGCTTCGACGGTCACACCGGGCAGCGTGGCGCCGGTGCTGTCTTTGACGGTTCCGAGAATGGTGGCCCTCACGGCTTGCGCTTCTGCGCGCGTCGCGCCCATGCCGGTGAGGACGAGGGACGCGCTGAGGGCCCAAATGGCGGCCGTCGCGTGCATCGTCAAGGTCTCGCGCATTCGACGCATCTCCCTTTCTGCTGACCGCGAGCTGCGGAAAAGTTACGGAGAAGAAGCTACTTGGGTGCGCTCTTCGGCCGTGACAGCTGTCGGAGCTTCATCATGTACTCGGGGTACATCGTTTCCGCGCCGCCGAGCGCCGCCTCGAGCGGGATCCCGGATTGAGTGGCAAATTCGTTGATGAATGGATTCTTGCCGGGCAGGTAATGCGGGACTTCCACCTGCAGCTCGCCGAGCGGCCGATTCGCCACCTCGACGACCGCCTCGCACGGCCACAGCCAGGCCTGCGGCGGCAACACGCGTGTGTTGATCACGAAGTTCTGGCTCTTGACCAGCGGCTCGGTCAGATAGACCGGGTCGGTGACCACGCTGATGTGGGTCAAGTAGTCGCCATGACGGATGAAGTGCTCGGTGAGCGTGGCGCGGTCGCTTTCCGGCAGCCCGTTGCGGCGAATCCACCCTTGCTTGATGTGGGTGGTCGTGACGGTCAGCATGTCGCCTTCCCATTTCCCGGTGGAAAAGCCTTGCCACGTGTGGGCCGCGTACTCGGGAGGATGCGGACGGCCGTCCATCCAGATCGTTCGTGTTTGTTCGTACGTGCTGATGTAGTTCTTGATCGCGATGAGCGTCTGGGTCTTCGGGTCCCGCTCTTCCCAGATGCGCAGCAGCAGCGGGCCGCGGTAAATGTACGGCGACACGTGCACCTGACACTGATGCTCTTCGAGCGTCAAACGAGAAGGATCCCAGCTGAGGGCCCACTGGCGGGCCGACTCGTTGATGGGGAGCCCGAGGTAGTTGACCAGTTCGGGACCTGGGATGCGCTCGGGAAAATCCTCGTGATAGCGCGGGCCCCAGCTTCCGGTCAGATCGGCCTGCGCGCGCGCGTCCGACGGCGCGAGCCCGATCACGATGAGGACGATCGACGCGACGTGAAGTCGACGCATCGCGGGGCGAGCCTATACCGTTTCATCCGTCGTTATCAACCTGATATATCATCGCGGGCCGCTTCGCCTTGACACCCGCGCTGGCCGCTGAGTACGGTTCGGCCTCATGCGCAGTTTCGTGTACGACCAGCCAGCGATTCGCGTGATCTTCGGCATCGGCGTGATCGATCAGCTCCCCGAGGAGGTGCAGCGTCTCGGCGCGCGGCGCGCGCTCGTGCTCGCGTCGCCAGGGCGGCGCCCGATTGCCGAGGAGGCGGCGCGACGTCTCGGCACCGCGGCCGCCGGCGTCTACGCCGAAGCGGCCATGCATGTGCCAATCGACGTGGCGCGCGCGGTGTGCGAGACAGCCAAACGCCTCGAGGCCGACTGTTGCGTGACCATCGGCGGCGGCTCGACGATCGGTCTCGGCAAAGCGATTGCCCTAGAGAACAAAGCCAGCGGAGCCAACGGAGCCAGCGCGCTGCCGATCGTCGCCGTGCCGACGACGTACTCCGGTTCAGAGATGACGCCGATTCATGGCGTGACGGAAGGCGGCGTCAAGAGAACCGGGCGCGATCGAAAGGTGCTGCCGAAAGCGGTCTTGTACGACCCGGCGCTGACGGTCAGCCTGCCGCGCCACATTTCCGGACCGTCCGGGATGAATGCGATCGCCCACTGCGTGGAGGCGCTGTACGCGCCCGACGCGAATCCGATCATTTCGCTCTTCGCCGCTGAAGGCATCCGTGCGCTCGCGCGATCGCTCCCGGTGGTCGTCGAGGAACCCGCGAACCTCGAGGCCCGCGCGGACGCGCTGTACGGCGCATGGCTCTCGGGAGCGGCGCTCGGGGCGACGAGCATGGGCCTCCATCACAAGCTGTGTCACACGCTCGGGGGATCGTTCAACCTGCCGCACGCCGACGTCCACACGTCCGTCCTGCCGCACGCGACCGCGTTCAATCGAGCCGCGGCTCCCGACGCGATGCGTGTCGTGGCCGGCGCGCTGGGCGCAGACGAGGCGGCGCAGGGCCTCTACGACCTCGCGGTCCGCATCGGCGCGCCGGTCGCGTTGAAGGCGATCGGCATGCCGGCCGACGGTCTCGATCGAGCGGCGCGGCTCGCGACTGATAATCCGTACGACAACCCGCGGCCGATCGACTACGCCGGCGTTCGGCAGTTGCTCGACGACGCCTACCGCGGGACGCGTCCCGTGTCGTGACGTCATCCAATCAACGGAACGACATGAAAAAACGGTAAGTCCTGATTTCAGCCGAGCGGGTGTTCAGCGAGCCGGGCTCGCGACCGTGCGCGTCAGTTCCTGCGCCTTCTTGCGGAAGCCGTCCAGCAGCGCGCGTGTGATCGGGCCGGGCGTACCGGCGCCGATGGTCCGATCGTCGACCTTCACGATCGGAACGACCTCGCGTGTCGTGCTGGTGAGAAACGCCTCGTCGGCGCCGAAGAGATCCTCGTCGCGCAGGACCGCCTCGCGGACCGGGATGCCGCGCTCGTCGCCGACCTCGAACAAGAACGCGCGCGTGATGCCCGGCAGCAGGCCCGCGTCGACGGGCGGCGTGAGCGCCGCGCCGTTCTTGACGATGAACAGATTCGACTGCGTGCACTCGGCGAGCTCCCCGCGGTAATTCCGCATCACGCCCTCGAACCCGCCGCGGCGAAACGCTTCCTGCATGGCGAGCGCGTTGTTCAGCAGGTTGTTGGACTTGATGAGCGGATTCACCGATCCCGGGTGATTGCGCACGATCGGCACGAGCGCCACCGTGACGCCGCGCTCGAATGCCTCGCGCGACGGTGCGACATGCGGCTTGACGATGACGACGATGGATGGGTCCGGGGTCGCGGCCGGATCGTAGGTGAGCTCGCCGATGCCGCGCGTGACGAGGATGCGGATGTACGCCTCGCGATCCGGCGCGTCGCCGAGCTTGGCGGCGCGCATCGTCTCGCGGAATCGAGCATCGATCGCGGCGTCGTCGAGCGGCACCGACAGCGCCAGCATGCCGGCCGACCTCCTCAACCGCTGCATGTGACGCTCGAACAGAAACGGCTGGCCGTTGTAGGTGCGCAGCGTCTCGTAGACACCTTCTCCGTAGAGAAAGCCGTGATCGAAAACGGAAATGACCGCGTGCTCTTGATCGGACGTGCGTCCGTTGACATTGACTGTGGCTGCCATCGCGAGCAGCGTACATCAGACGCCTGCGGCGAGCCAAGACGCACGCGGCGGCCTGCGGCGAGCCCAACACGAAGGACACAAAGGACACAAAGCTGGAACCGGTAAGGTAATATCCTTTGTGTCCTTCGTGTCCTTTGTATTCGTGCAGCGCTTCCACACAGCCTGATGCGGGTCCTCAACGCGTCACAGATGCGCGATGCCGACAAGCGCGCGATCGAAGACATCGGCATCCCATCGCTCGTGCTCATGGAAAACGCCGGCCGCCAGACGGTCGCCGCGATGGAAGCGATGTACACCGATCTGCCGGAGCGGCAGGTCGGCGTGCTCTGCGGCCGGGGGAACAACGGCGGCGACGGCTTCGTCGTCGCGCGCACGCTCATGCAGCGCGGCGTCGATGTCTCGGTCTTTTTGCTCGGGCGCGTGGCGGAGGTTCGCGGCGATGCGCGCACGAATCTCGAAATCCTCGGACGCCTCGGCGTCACGGTCGTGGAAGTCTCGGACAGCCAGGCGTGGGAGCTGCACTTCTCGGAGCTCAGCGACTGCACGCTCATCGTCGACGCGATCTTCGGCACGGGCCTGAATGCGCCGGTCTCCGGCTTGATCGAGTCGGTCATCGCCGACGTGAACGCGTCGGGCATTCCGGTCGTCGCGATCGATCTGCCCTCGGGCCTGTCGGCCGATTCGGCGGAACCGATCGGGCCGTCGATCGAGGCGGGGCTCACGGTCACGCTGGCCGCGCCGAAGCTCCCGCTGGTGCTGCCGCCCGGCGAGTTGCGCGCGGGCGACATCGTGATCGCCGATATCGGCATCCCGAACGACGTGCTCGAGTCGGTCGGCGGCCCGCGCGTCGATCTTCTCACCCGCGCCTCGATGCGCGATCTGATCACGCCGCGCTCGCCCGACAGTCACAAGGGCGACTACGGCCGCGTGCTCGTCGTCGCCGGATCGCCCGGGAAGACGGGTGCTGCACACCTCGCGGCCATCGGCGCGCTGCGGTCCGGCGCGGGGCTCGTCACCGTCGCCACGCCGGCCTCGTGCCAGGCGATCGTCGCGGCGATGGCGCCGGAGTACATGACCGAGGCGCTTCACGAAACAGACGATGGCCTCGATCCGAATGACGTCGACCACGTGATCGAGATCGCGCGCGACGTCATCGCGATCGGTCCCGGTCTCGGACAGATGGCGTCGACGCGGGAGTTCATCAAGCTGCTCGTCGATCGCGCGACGATGCCGCTCGTGATCGATGCGGATGGATTGAACGCGTTCAGTGGCGATCCGGATCGGTTGATGGGACGGGAAGGGCGCGACGTCATCATCACGCCGCATCCTGGCGAAATGGGACGGCTCGTCGGCATGTCGACCGACGAAGTGCAGAGCAGCCGCCTCGAAATCGCGCGCAACTTCGCCGGCGCGCACCGCGTCTACGTCGTGCTCAAGGGTCATCGCACGCTCGTCGCCACGCCCGACGAGAAGGTGTTCATCAACCCGACCGGCAATCCGGGGATGGCGACCGGCGGCACGGGCGACGTCCTGACCGGGATGATCGCGGCATGGCTCGCGCAGCTGCTCGACGCCGAGGCGGCGTGCAAGATCGCCGTCTATCTGCACGGGATGGCGGGCGATCTTGCCGAAGCCGACGAGAGCGAGATCTCGATGACCGCCGGCGACGTCGCCGGTCACCTCGGCGACGCGATCATGGAGCTCACCGCGCGGCGCAAAGTCGTCGGCCCTCAGCAGGACTAAGACGATGAACGCAAAGGCCGCAAAGCCCGCAAAGAACGCTCTCGGGGCGGTGCTCTTGCTGCTGGCGATCGCCGCGGTCGCGTCGGCGCAGCGGTATGGCCGGCTCCGCGAAGGGCCGAGCGTGCCGCCGCGGTTTCCCCCGCCCGGTTTCAGCGACGCGCGTTCACACATTGCAAGATGATGGTCCTCATGACGCACAACACCGACATCGGCGATACGAGTTCTTCATCCGCTTCTCGCCGCGCGGCTACGCGCTCGGCGTCAACGCCGTGCTCTACGCGCTGACGCATTGACCCCGGGACGGCCGGAAGGCCGTCCCCTACCGGTAGGGCACGGTCTTTAGACCGTGCCGCATCTTGCGTGTGACGAAAACCATCACCACCCATTCTGAAAACGAAACCGCTGACGTCGGACGCGAGCTCGCGCAAACGCTAACGGCCGGATCAGTCGTGCTCCTGTTCGGCGATCTCGGGGCAGGGAAGACCGCGTTCGTGCGCGGGCTGGCGGAAGGACTCGGCGTTCAGCCCGACGAGGTGAGCAGCCCGACTTTCACGCTGGTTCAGGAATACCGCGGCGGCAGAGTGCCGCTGTTCCACGTCGATCTGTATCGCTTGAACGATGCGCGAGAAATTGACGATCTCGGGCTCGACGAGATCGCGGCGGACGGCGTGATGGCGATCGAGTGGGCTGAGAAGCTGGTGCCCGACGCTCGGCTGAAACCTTCCGCCTCCGCTCGCTCGCCTTCGCGAGCCACGGCGGACAAGTCGCGCTACGGAGACGCGATCGAGGTCCGCATTCAGCACGGCGACGGCGACGCACGGACGATTACACTGCAGCTGAAGAGCTTGTGAAAGAATCACGTTGAACGCAAAGATCGCAAAGCGCGCAAAGCATTTTTTCGAAAGATTCTTCTTTGCGGTCTTAGCGGCCTTTGCGTTGACCTGATTTCTTCATGTCCTCTGAAGCCGTCGCGCTACTCGGACCTGTAGTTCGGCGCTTCTTTCGTGATGGCCACGTCGTGCACGTGGCTCTCGCGGAAACCGGCGGGCGTGATGCGAATCAGCTTCGCTTCGCGCTGGAGCTCCGCGATCGTGCCGCAGCCGCAGTAGCCCATCCCCGCGCGCAGACCGCCGACGAGTTGATGGATCATGGCGGCGACGCTGCCTTTGTGGGCGACGCGCCCCTCAATCCCTTCCGGCACGAGCTTCTCGCTCGCGGCGACGCCGTCGAGATCGAAGTCGTCTTGGAAGTACCGTTCGCGGCTGCCGCGGCGCATCGCGCCGATCGATCCCATGCCGCGGTAGTCCTTATAGCTCCGCCCTTGATAGAGGATGATCTCGCCCGGGCTCTCGTCAGTCCCCGCGAACAGATTCCCAATCATCGTCGTGCTCGCGCCAACCGCGAGCGCCTTGGTGATGTCGCCGGAAAACCGGATCCCGCCATCCGCGATGATCGGGATGTCGTGCGCGTCGGCCGCGCGGGCGCATTCCATGATCGCCGTGATCATCGGCACGCCGATGCCGGCGACGACGCGCGTCGTGCAGATCGAGCCGGCGCCGATGCCGACTTTCACCGCATCCACGCCGGCGGAGATGAGCGCCTGCGTACCTTCGGCGGTCGCCACGTTGCCGGCCACGAGCTCCACGTCGGGGAATCGCTGTCGCACGCGCGCGACCATGTCGAGAACGCCCTGCGAATGTCCATGCGCCGTGTCGATGACCAGGACGTCGACGTTCGCGGACACCAGGGCGTCGGCGCGCTCCATCGTATCCGTCGCGACGCCAATGGCGGCGCCGACGCGGAGGCGGCCGAGCGAGTCCTTCGACGCGTTCGGATATTTCACCGCCTTCTGAATATCCTTGACGGTGATGAGCCCCTTCAGCCGAAAGTCGCGATCGACGACGAGCAGCTTCTCGACTTTGTGCTCGTGCAGCCGCTCGCGCGCCGCGTCGAGCGTGGTGCCGACCGGGACCGTGAACAGCGGCTCGCGCGTCATCACGTCGGCGATGGGGCGGTTCACGTTGGTCTCGAACCGCAGATCGCGGTTCGTCAGAATGCCGACCAGCCGGCCTTCCTTGCTGCCGTCCTCGGTAATCGGGACGCCCGAGATGCTGAACTTCTTCATCAGCTCGAGCGCTTCGTAGATGCGATGATTGGGGGACAGCGTGATCGGATTGACGATCATGCCGCTCTCCGACCGCTTCACGCGATCGACTTCCGACGCCTGTTCCTCGACGGAGAGGTTCTTGTGGATGACGCCGAGGCCGCCGTGCTGCGCCATCGCAATCGCGAGGCGCGACTCCGTCACGGTGTCCATCGCGGCGCTGACGAGCGGGACGTTCAGGCGAATCTTGCGGGTGAGCCGTGTGCTGACGTCGGTCTGGGCGGGCAAAACCTCCGAATGCTGCGGTACGAGCAGCACGTCGTCGAAGGTGAAGGCGGTCTGGAGCTGGACGTCGTTGCCCCCAGGGCCGGCGGCGCCGGCGGCGCTTCTAATCGAAGTCAGCCGGCTCCAGATGTCTTTGATCTCGTCGACCGACTTCGCTTGGCTCATGCCGCGGCTCCGTGACACTTCTTGTATTTTTTCCCGCTGCCGCACGGACAGGGATCGTTGCGTCCGACTTTCGGTTCGTCGCGCCGCACCGTCTTCGGCGTGGCGTCGTCGCCGCCGACGCGCGCCGGCTGCTGCTGACTGCGCGCCGGCGCGAACGGACTCGCCTGCTGCGTCGCGTGCGCGCGTGCGCCCACCAGCGCGGATTCCGTTGACGGATCGTTGAGGATGAGCGGGGCCGCGCGTCGCGGCGCCGGACGCCGGGGCATGGGCGCCTCTTCGCTCAGAATCGGCCGCAGCCACCACAGATACCGCACGATCTCTTCGTCGACGCGATCCTTCATCGCCTGGAAGAGCGCGAAGCTTTCCTTCTTGTACTCGACCAGCGGATCGCGCTGGCCGTAGCCGCGCAGACCGATGCCTTCCTTCAGATGGTCGAGGCTGTAGAGATGATCCTTCCACTGCTGATCGACGATCTGCAGCATGATGTCGCGCTCGACCCGCTGCAGCACCTCGCGGCCAACCAGCTTTTCCTTCTCGTCGTATGACGCGACGAGCTTCGCCCACAGCGCGTCGTGGATTTCGTCCGCCGTGCGATCGCTGAAATCGAGTGGAGCGGTATCGATGCCGAACACCCGGTTGACCTCGCGCTTCAGCGCGTCGAGATCCCATTGCTCGAAGTCCGCCTGGCGCGGCGCGTAGGTCTCCACGATCGAGTCGAGGATTTCTTCCGCGAGCGTCATCAGGTACGCGCGCGAGTCGAGGACTTCTTCCTGACCTTCTTCGTCCTGCAGCCGAATCTGACCCTCGAGAATCTGCCGCCGCAGCGCGTAGATGTTCTCGCGCTGCTTGTTCATCACATCGTCGTACTCGAGGAGATGTTTGCGGACGGAAAAGTTCTGCGACTCGACCTGCTTCTGTGCCCGTTCGATCGCCTTGGTCACCATGCCGTGCTCGATCGGAACGTTTTCTTCCATGCCGAGCCGCTGCATCAGCCCCGAGATGCGATCAGACCCGAAAATGCGCATCAAGTCGTCTTCGAGCGAGAGGTAGAAGCGCGACGCACCCGGATCGCCTTGACGGCCGGCGCGGCCTCGAAGCTGGTTGTCGATGCGCCGCGCCTCGTGGCGCTCGGTCGCGACGATGTGCAGGCCGCCGAGGGCGACGACTTCGTCGTGCTCCGCGTCGGTCAGCCGCTTGAAGTGCTCGAAGATGCGCTGATAGTCCGCCTTCGGCACGCGATAGAAGGCGTCGAGATGAAAAAAGTAGACGTACTGTTCGTCCTCGACGAATCGCTCTTCGCCTTTCGGCAGCCGTTCGGCAATCTCTTCAGCCAGCGCCTGCTGACGCGCCATGAATTCGGCGTTGCCGCCCAGCAGAATGTCCGTTCCGCGGCCGGCCATGTTGGTGGCGATCGTGACCGCGCCTTTGCGCCCCGCCTGCGCGACGAACTCGGCCTCCTGCGCGTGGTACTTCGCGTTCAGCACGACGTGCTTGTCCACGCCGCCGCCCGTCGTCGTCCCGCGTTTCAGTCCGCGGCGGTCCAACAGCGTCGAAAGCTTCTCCGATTTTTCAATCGACACGGTCCCGACGAGAACCGGCCGGCCTTTCTGGTGTTCCTCGAGAATCTCCGCCACGATCGCGTCCCACTTTTCCTTCTCGGTGCGGTAGACGAGATCGGGATTCTCGATGCGGCGCAGCGTCCGGTTCGGCGGGATGACGACGACGTCGAGCTTGTAGATCTTGTTGAACTCTTCGGCTTCCGTGTCGGCCGTGCCGGTCATGCCGGCCAGCTTCGAGTACTTACGGAAGTAGTTCTGGAAGGTGACGGTCGCGAGCGTCTGGTTCTCGCGCTCGATCTTCACCTTCTCCTTGGCCTCGACCGCCTGGTGCAGGCCGTCGCTCCAGCGGCGTCCCGGCATCAACCGTCCGGTGAACTCGTCGACAATGACGACTTCGCCGTCCTTCACCATGTAGTCGACGTCGCGGTGGAACAGGGTGTGCGCGCGCAGCGCCTGGTTGACGTGGTGGAGCACCGGCATGTTGTCCGGGTGATACAGACCGCCCGGCTGCAATCGATGGGCAAGTAGATGTTCGGCCTGTGCCATGCCGCTCTCGGTGAGCGTCACGGTCTTGTGCTTCTCGTCCTTGATGTAATCGCCCGTCGCTTCCAGCGCTTCCCGATCCTCGGCCTTGGTGTCGCCGCGCACGACCGCGCCAGCCTTCAGTCGCGGGATGATGCGATCGACCTCGTAATAGAGGTCCGTGGATTCTTCGGCCGGGCCGGAAATGATCAGCGGCGTCCGCGCTTCGTCGATGAGGATGCTGTCCACTTCGTCGACGATCGCGAAGTGATGCCCGCGCTGCACGTAGTGCGCGAGCTCGAACTTCATGTTGTCGCGCAGGTAGTCGAAGCCGAACTCGTTGTTCGTGCCGTACGTAATGTCGGCGGCGTAGGCTACCTGACGCTCCGCGTCGTTGAGCTCGTGCTGAATCACGCCGACGGTCATCCCGAGGAACCGGTAGATCTTGCCCATCCACTCCGAGTCGCGGCGGGCCAGGTAATCGTTGACCGTGACAACGTGGACGCCTTTGCCTCCGAGCGCGTTGAGATACGCGGGCAGCGTCGCGACGAGCGTCTTGCCCTCGCCGGTCTTCATCTCGGCGATCCTCCCTTTGTGGAGGACGGCGCCGCCGATGAGCTGCACATCGAAGTGCCGCATGTTCAGCACGCGACGCCCCGCTTCGCGCACGACGGCAAACGCTTCGGACATCAGCTGGTCGAGCGTTTCGCCGTTGGCGACGCGCTGCTTGAACTCGGCGGTCTTGGCGCGGAGCTGCTCGTCCGAGAGCGCTGTGACGCCCGGCTCGAGCGCATTCACCTGCGCCACGATCGGCCGCAGGCGTTTCAGTTCGCGTTCGTTTTGAGTCCCGACGACTTTGGCGAGGAGAGTGTCGATGACCATCTACAGCTTGGGATGACCCGGACCTGGGTATCCAAAGATTGTAACAAAGAAACCCAGTGGCGATGAGGGAGAAGCGCCTGCGGCCACGCTGAGCCGCGGCCGAGCGACGCCGCGGCGAAGCGTCAGCGACAGCTCGCGCCGACATCGCGGGGTCCCCAACGCGGGGTCCCACGCGCGGCAGCCGCGTTGGGGTGCCCGTGGGGCCCCGGCCAGTGAAAATGTCAGTGATTTGCTGGCTGCGTCAGGAGCTGCAGCGGGTTGATTAGCTTGCCGTTCGCCAGGATCTCGTAGTGGAGATGCGCGCCGGTGGAGCGGCCCGTCGAACCCACAAAGCCGATGATGTCCCCGCGCTTGACGCGCTGACCCGGCTTGACCCCGTACGAGCTCAAGTGACCGTAACGCGTCGCGAGCCCGAAGCCGTGCTCGAGGACGATCAGATTGCCGTAGTCGCCGGTGTACGACGCGGAATCGACCACGCCATCGGCGGTCGCAAATACCGGCTGGCCCTTTTCGGTCGAGATGTCGAGTCCCTGGTGGAAGCCCGGCTCGCCGGTGAACGGATCGGACCGTCCGCCGAACGTCCCGGTCAGCCACCCGTGCGCCGGCCAGATGGACGGTGTCGCGGCGGCGAGTGTCTCGCGGCGCTCGATGTCGCGGCGCACATAGCGCAGCCGATTCTCCAACCCGTGCAGGAGATCGCGGAGCACGCCAAACGTGTCTTCAGGAGAGGAGAGGGCCGCCTTGGCGATCTCGGAGATGGCCGCGTTGGGTTGCGAGCCGCCCCCGGATGCGCGCGTTTTCACGACCGCCGGCAGCTTCTGCATCGCACGCGCCTGCGCCGGATCGAGCTCGGCGCGGGCGCCCAAATCGTTGATGACGGTCTCGAGCGATTGAATCTGCGCCGTCAGCTCGCCCGTGGCTGCGCGATAGCTGCCGTTCTCGACGTCCAGCGACGCGTTGGCGGCGCGCATGTGGTCGAGCTCGACCCGTGCGCTCCATTTCGCGCCCAGCCCCATCAATACCGGCAGCGCCATCACGGCCAGGACGGCCATCACCGCCGGACCCAGGCGGACCGTCAGGCGCCGGACAACGCCCGTTGAACGATCCGCAATCACTACCGTGTATCGACGAGCGCGCATAACTCCTTGTGTAGAGAGTATCGACCGTATGGACTTGCGCGATAAGGGGATGAACGCGGAAACCGCCGCGTCCGAGTCCGTGCACTCTACCATAGGGATCTTTGGCTCCCAAGGACGAAATTGGTCGGCGAAGATCGCGCGAAAACGCAAACCGCAGCGGTTGGGTTCGCGTTACTATTTCGCGAACGGTGCATCGTCAACTCAAACGCGGACTGTGCACAATCAGCCTGACCGCTGGATCGATCGCGTTCGCCCGCGCAAGACATCACGACGGGACGGTCTGAAGACCGTCCCTCAAGGGAGCTGCTTGTGCATTTCCGTGCCCTCACGTGTGCCGCCGTTCTCGCGATGGCCATCGCCGCGCTGTCGCAACAGCCGACGGCCGCGCTTGGCGGTCCCGGCGTCACGCCGGTTCCATGCCCGGATCAAGCGTGGCAGCCCGGCGATGCCGCGTTCGAGGCGCTGCCGGGCGCGAACGCGATCTTCGGCAAGTACGACGGCGGGTTGTATCGCATCGAGATTCCGGCGAAATGGAACGGCGAGCTGGTGCTCTTCGCGCACGGGTTCGTGCCGAACACTGGTGCGACCGGATCGAATCTTCGCGTCGGCACCCACCGGATCCGTGAGCATCTCGTCCAGCAGGGATTCGCGTGGGCCGCATCGAGTTATCGCTGCAACGGCTACGTGCCAGGACAGGGTCTGCTCGACACCGTCGCACTCGGCGATCTCTTCACGAAATCCAATGACGGCCGCGCGGCGCAGCGGACGTACCTGACGGGCGAGTCGATGGGCGGTCACATCACCCTGCTCGGCATGCAGGAGTTCCCGACGATGTTCGCCGGCGGGCTCGCCATGTGTCCGGCAGGACCGGAGCTGTTCGACTACTACGCGGCGGTCAGCGCCGCGGCCGAAGTCGTCACCGGCGTCCAATTCCACGCCGACACGATGCCGCAGGACATCGCGAAGATGGCGGAGCTGCTCGGCAAACCGCCGGAGTACACCGACAAAGGCCGGCAGCTCGCGAGCGTGCAGATTCAGATCAGCGGCGGACCGCGGCCGTTTGCCGTCGAAGGACTCGCGTCGCGCTTTCTCGCGAACATGGCCACCAGCCAGGCAGCGCTCCTCGGCAGCACGACGCCGTCAAACCGCGCGATCGACACCGCGCACATCACGTACACGATCGACGAAAGCCTCGGTCTCACCGCCGGCGCGCTCAACGCAAAGGCGCGGCGCAAGACCGGCGATCCGCAAGTGAGGAGCGCCAACGGACCGTACGAGGAGGTCGTGCCCTTCGACGGCAAGATCCAGCGGCCGCTGCTCACGATGCACGGCACCGGCGACTTGTACGTCCCAATCTTTCTCGAACAGTCGTTGAAGCGGGCGGTCGTCGCGGCGGGGAACGAGCGGTTGCTCGCGCAGCGCATCTACCGCATCGGCGCGCACTGTCAGTTCAGCCAACCCGAAATCATCAAGGCGTTCGACGATCTCGTGACGTGGGTGCGTCAGGGCACGAAGCCTGAGAGCGACGACGTGTTCGGCGACTTACGGAACGCCGGACTGAAATTCACGACGCCGCTGCGCGCGAACGATCCGGGTGGCGTGACGGTCACGCCGAAGCCCTCGTCGCAGCCGCAAGCCGCCGCACAGGCCAGGGTCGATTTCGCCCGCGACGTGCAACCGATCTTCAAGCAGAACTGCATCAGTTGCCACGGACCCGCTGTCCACCAGAATGGCTTCCGCCTCGACCAGCGCAGCGCGGCTATGCGCGGCAGCACGATGAATCCGGGCGTGATTCGCCCGGGCGAAAGCGCCGCGAGCTTTTTGTTCATGCGGATCAGTGGCGCGCAGTTCGGACCGCAGATGCCACCCACCGGTGCGCTGCGTCCCGAACAGATCGCGACCATCAAAGCCTGGCTCGATCAGGGCGCCGAATGGCCCGACGCGCTCGCCGGCGAAACGCCGCCCGCGCCAGCCGATCCGAAAGCGACGCGATTGATCGATGCGCTTCGGAGCGGCAATCGCGCCGCGTTCAAGACGCTCGCGGCCGAGCGGAACGTTGGCAGCCTCCGCGGTCCCGGCGGATCGACGCCGCTCATGAACGCGGTCCTCTACGGTGACGTGGCTTTGATGCGCACGCTGCTCGACGGCGGCGCGGATCCGAACGCGCGCAACGACGCGGGCGCGACCGCATTGATGTGGGCGACCAATGACCTGGAGAAGACGCGATTACTGCTGGATCGCGGCGCGAAGGCCGACGTCAAGTCCGACGATGGCCGAACGCCGCTGCTGATTGCCGCGGGTCAGCCTGGCGCGAGCGCGGTGGTGAAGCTCCTGCTCGACCACGGCGCGAATCCGTCGGTCAAGGCGCCCGGCCTCGGCGGCGAGACGACTCCGTTGCTCGAGGCCGCGACGATCGGCGACGCCGCCATCGTCCGGCTGCTCGTCGAGCGCGGCGCCGATCTGAACGCCTTCGGCTCCGTGGGACTGGCGTTTGCGCTGCACGCGCACTGCACCGACTGCTTCGACCTGCTCGCCGGTGCGATGGATAAGCAGACCATCACGATCGCCTCGTTCGTCGCGAGTCCTCCACTCGGCGATGCCACGGCGCTCAAGCGGATCCTGGATCGCGGCGCGGATACGGCGTTCAAAGACTCCGAGGGCAGCACGATTCTGCTGCGCGCGGCCAGCTCCGATTTCTTTCCCCTGGACGTGGTGAAGACGCTGATCGCCCGCGGCGTCGACGTGAACGCGACCAACGCCCGCGGCGCCACGGCGCTCAGTATGGCCAGGCTCCAGGGCCACACACCGGTTGTCGATCTGCTGGTCAAGGCGGGCGCAAAGGATGCGTCTGCGGCGCCGACGCCGAGAACGGCCTCGACGACGCCGGCCCCCTCGCCGCGCGCCGCGGTCGAGCGTGTGCTGCCGCTCCTGCAGCAGACCGACGTCACGTTCCTGAAAAAATCCGGCTGCGTCTCGTGCCACAACAACACGCTGGCGGCGATGACCGTCGCAACGGCGCGCAGCCACGGCGTTCGCGTCGACGAAGAGACCGCGCATCAGCAGGCCGAGGCGATTGCAAGTTTCCTCGACGGGTGGCGCGAGCGGGCGCTGCAAGGCCTCGCCATTCCCGGCGAGGCCGACACCGTGAGCTACATCCTGCTCGGCCTCTCGGCGGAAAACTATCCGGCAAACGATGCAACCGAGGCGATGGCCCGCATACTCAGACGTCAGCAGCGGCCGAACGGGCAGTGGCGCATCACCGCACACCGGCCGCCGATCGAATCGAGCGACACACAGGTGACGGCGGCGTCGATGCGCTCGCTGCAAATGTACGCGCCGAAGACCGAGCGCGCCGCCTACGAGACGACCATACAAAGGGCGGCGACGTGGCTGATGAACACGCCGCCGAGGACGACGGAGGATCGAGTGTTCCAGCTGCTCGGCCTGGGCTGGGCGAAGGCGAACAGGACCGTCATCCAGAAAGCGGCGCGGGCGCTCGTCGGCGAGCAGCGGCCCGACGGAGGCTGGTCGCAGCTTCCCACGCTGGCGAGCGACGCGTATGCGACGGGGCAGGCGCTCGTCGCGCTCGAAGAGAGCGGCGCGCTCGCCGTCACCGATCCGGCGTACAAGCGCGGCGTCCAGTTCCTGCTGAACACGCAGCTCGCGGACGGATCGTGGTACGTCAGCACGCGCGCGCTGCCGATCCAGCCGCCCTTCGAGAGCGGCTTCCCGCACGGCAAGGATCAGTTCATCTCGGCGGCCGCGAGCAACTGGGCGGCGA
>MNEX01000184.1 GCA_001917905.1 Acidobacteria bacterium 13_1_40CM_65_14 | reverse complement strand
TCCTTGCCGGCGCGCACTGCCTTGATGGCCTTCGAGAAGTGCTGATTGGCTTCGCGCAGTCCTAACTTCATGTAGTGATGATACTACTTAACCTTCAACGACTGCTGCAAGTCCGGTGCGGGCTTAGACCGCGATGTTCGATTGCCTGAGATTCACGACTCTCAGCTCGGTCGCGCGCATGCCTGTACGCGGCAACGAGGGCAAACAGAATGATGCCCCCAAGCAGCAACTCGCTCTGGTGCTGATTCCAAGGACCTCGCCCACCCCGATAGCTCATGTGAGTGTTGCCGATTCGAATCATCTCAAAGGTGGCAAAGTACAGGCCGAACAGTACCAGGCCACCGGCTCCGCCTCCACACGCGGCGAAGGTTGTGGCCACGGAGCGGAGCCACGGCTGATCGGAGGGGACGCTGTGAAACATCCACTGCACGATGGCATTGACCACGACAATGTAGAACGCCACGAACACACCAAGGACGAACAGATCGACGCTGGCCAGCCGATAAACCAGTGCGTTTCGGACCTGCCCCGTCGAGACGCCATGGTGATTGCCCACCGCTTCGAACAGCATCGCCATGCACTGATCGCGAGTCTGTTGATACACGTCGTTGCCGGCGAAGTGTCCTGAACGGTGTCCTCGGTGGAAGTCGGCGTACCGAACGGCCAGATCCTCTACAAGAATTGCCTCGTTCATGAGATGCAACCGCTGAGCCCGATCCTGAAGATCAAGCGGAGAGGGTTCGTCGCTCGGTTGCCACGTGCACGTCCGCCCTGTACCACGGCCGCCGCATGCAGCCAGAACCAGGATCGAAAGAACCGACAGCAGAAATATTGGTTTCATCCTTGGAGTCGTTCAGCGGGCTAACGCTCCGAATGAGCCGCGCGCGTCATCGGCCGACTGCGTGTCGGCTCCATTCGGTAGTTAGCCCGCGCTGCCCCGCATTTCGTCGCGACGTCCAGCGAAGCCCACTGGGCCACGGTGGAAGCCGGAACGCTCGAAGAACTCTTCGTTGCCGGGTTGTGCACCGAAAAATAATCGCCCACCTGGAGCCAAGTCGAGCGCCCGATGCATCAATTCGCGGCCGATTCCTCGACGTCGATACTGAGGATCGACCATCAGTTCTGGCACGGTACTAAAGAAATAGCCATCCGACAAGATGCGCACCGAACCAACGAGCTGATCGCCGACCCAGGCCCCAATGTTGATTGTCCTGTCCAACGCCATCGCCGTTTGAGCCCTGTCGTAATCGCGCGGCCATACACGCCTGGCGAGCGTGACAAAACTTTCGGCACTGAATGCTGACTTGCCGTCTCGATATTCAACGCGCATCTTGCACCTTTGAGCAACTCGACAGCGTTCGATGCGGCCTATGACTGCCGTTGGCCGGCTGTTCAGAGATCGTTGTACCAGAGCAACTGGGTTTCATCCGGCAGCCGAGGGTAGCTAGCGTATAGATCCGGCTAACGCCAGGCATCACCCACGCCCCGACGCAAGATTCATAAGAGGCAGCGTGGAGGGGCGTCGGGTGCATGCCGTTGTTAGATTGCCGGTGCCGCAGAGCTAACTAATCCGGGAGTCGCAGGTCTCCCGACCGCATTTTCGCCAGCATGATGATTTGCCCCGTGTGCATCGAGAAGTGCTCTACCGCGTGATAGACAGCCAACAAGACCGTGACCTCCTCGCCTCGCGCCTGCCGCCGCTCAAGTAATACTTCGACATCAAGGCGCGCTAAAACTCCGTCTGCGTCGGTCAGCGTTTGTCTGAGCCGGGACATTAACTCCGCGCGCGGTATTTGTTCACGTTCATCAAATTCTTGCTGCCTATCCCGCGGGTTATGGAAGCCGCCGGCTACGCCTATAATCCACGCCCGCGTACTGCCTTCAAGATGTAGCAACAGATTGCCGATACTGTTCGAGCCTTCGTTCGCGCGCCACCACACGTCCTCATCACTCAAGACCTCCAGACAGCGCTCAATCTTCGGAAGATAATCAGAGCTCAGGAAGCCGCGCGACTGGGCGATAAAGTGTTTAGCTATGTCAGTCATCACCTTTAGACCTCTTCGCTATTGCCGGTCGGCAACTCTGTGCAGGCAATCTAACGGCCGGCACTGAGCCGCGGCGCTCTCAAGCAGATGCGCCGTCGGCTCCGGTGCCTTGTTAGACCGCGCTCAGCCTTACGCGATCACCACAGCGAATGGTTCCACCGCGCACGACCGTCGCGTACACACCAACGTTGGCCCGATTGTGCTCGACTGCCGTTCGCAAGATACCACGGTCCATCGGAAGATCTCGTTGGGCCAGCGTTGTCATGACACAGCGACCGCAAGGTCCAGTGACGTTCAACCGAACCTCGTCGCCGATAGCCAGGGTATGACCGATCCAGGAGTCTTCCACAAAGGTTTGAGTACCCTCCAACGGTTTCACGACGATGTTGGGACGAAAACGCTCGACCTCGAAACGACCCTGCGGATACAAGTGCCGCAGCCTGTCCAGCGTGGCCGTCGTCAGCAGATGGACGGTCGCGCAATCGAAAAACGTTCCCGTTGGCAGTTCGAAATCGGTGACAGCATCCCGGTGGTCAAGGCCATCGATGTCTGGCCAGTACTCTTCGGCTTTTGCCGTTCGGAGTGCGGGCATCGAGGACCGCGCCTCATCTCCCTCGCCGCGCTCGATTGCCGCAAGTGTGACCTCCCGGTTGATCGCCTTCGAGAGGACCTGGTTGCGATCGCTCTGGTCGCCGGTCACCACCGTGCCATCTGGCAGCCTGATGCGAACTGCAGATCCCTGGGGGCTGCTGGCTGATCGCTCGATGAAGTTGGCGGCGAAAGCGAACAGGGTCGGCCATTTTCTCGGGTTCTTCGCGGTCGCGACCCTTCCATCGGAACTGTCCATCAAGGCGTAGGCGCGATCACCGAGAAGCCCATAATCCGATAGGCGAGCGGCATTCAGCTGCTCTCCGATCATGGATTTGACGGGGTATCGCCAGAGCGACACCACAGCTCCAGCTTCGATGGACGCTCTGTCTGACATCTTTCGATCTCCTTGATAACCGACCCAGAATCCAAATTGAAGCGGTCTAACGCGACGAATGAGCCGCGCCCCAGCGACATGAAGGCACGAGATCGAATTGGCGCGCCGGCTCCATTCGTTGTTAGACCGCGTCGCGTCGTGTCCGCTATGCGAACTCGCCTGCGCGGCATTAGCCACTGGCCGTGATTTCGTGCAACAGATCGAAAAAGGCGCGCTTCCGAGGCGTGCTGATGCCCCAATTGACCGGTGGACACTGATAGCCGTCGCGATAGTTGTTGGCGCCTGGATCGAAATACCCCCACGACGCGTAGCGGCTGATCGCCTGGGTCATGTTATTGACGGAACGCTCGAAGTCAAAGTGGTCGTCTTCGTTGAAGACGACGGGCATCGGCCTGTAGCCGACGACCGCCCGCGTCTCGTCGACCATGGCCGCGATGCGAGTGGGCTCTGTGACGCCGTTGCCATGGAGCAGCAGAAAGTCGGATGCGCCGACGACGCTGGGTGTTGGGATGCGATTGCCCCTGAAACTGGTACCCACCAGAAGGCGACGACCCTCACGGCTCATCTTGCCAACAAGTCCTATCAGTTCGTGAATACGAGGTGCCCTGAGAATCGCATGCTCGTATCTCTCAACGTCGCACTCGTTGCCGATTTCCACAAGCACGTTGGTGTAGCCTCGGGATAGGAGCCAGTCGGTCGCTTCGCGGGCACCCTTCACGACGGCAGCCTCGTCGCGAAGATGCTGATCCTGCCCGAAGTAAAAATAACCAACGATTGGTACCATACCGAGCTCGTCGGCCCGATCGAGAATGCGGGCCAGGCGATTCAGGTAGCTGGCCCGGAGCGACCCATCAGCGGCGAAGGCGGAGTTGTGCCAGGGCTGATCCTTCGAATAGCCCTCCGGACTCCCGCCCTGAAGGTTGATCGTAAAAGCCAGGAGGCCGTGCCGACGCCAGTCGGGCATCGCCGCGAGAAACTCGCGAGTGTTCCGCTCGGGATCCCAACGCCCAGTGTCGGGATACGCCCAGCGTTCGCGCGTCTCCGGATTGAGATCGTCGAAGATGCCCTGCACGAAGCGCGCGTTCATGAGCAACCCTTCAATCCGGCAGTCTCGCCAGGTGCGCCCTTCATAGGTTGGCCGCCCATTGATCAGGAAACGTTCCCCGTCGATCGCGATGCGGGTACGTCCTGCCGCAAGCGTCATGAACGAGCGGGCTGCCAGCGTTGCGCCCGTAAGGATTCGTACACGCCAAAGGAAGGTTCGTCGATCCATGTTGTCCATCCTGGCGTCCAGCGGTCTAACGTCAGGCCGCTCAGCCGCGAGCGGCGCTTGCCATCGTTGGAATCAGCTTCAACGTCCCCGCGCCGCTCGTCAGCCGCAGCGGTCCGTTGGACGGCGCGAATTCATGAAATAAGGCCAACTCGCCAGTCCTTCAAAGAGGGCCAGATTCAATCAAGCCGTTCAAGTACACGAAAGACGCGACGATGGCGCCAAACATCGGCACCAGAAACGCGGCCCACAGTAGCCATCGTTTGACGGTCGCTGGAAGAATCAGGAGCACGACTGCGCTGATAGCAGCCGCGACTAACAGAGCCCATCCCATAAATGTGTTGGCTGGATACCAGATCGCCGAATTCGATTGCGTCGAGGCGGTTCTGAAACCATAGACGCCATTGGGCGGCACGACTCTGAGGATGAGCGGAATGCTGATGATCATGAGAAGGACACATGACGCGATCAACTGCGTTCGTTTTCGTTCTGTTTCGAGGTGTCCGTCCCGCGGCTGACTAACGTTTCCGACACGACGCGCAAACGAGAGAAGACTGAATTCCCTCAACGTCCGCAGGCCAAGAACGACCAGGGCTATGACTAGAACGACGGCGAGTTCTGGCAGCGGAATCAGGCGCATCGTCGCATCCAGTTGTGCAAAGTGTATTGTCGCCAGCGCTTGTCCGTCTAACGCACTCGCGATGAGCCGCGGCGCTCAAATTCCAAGCGCCGTCGGCTCCATCGCGTGTGTCGACGCGACCACGATGCTGCACCGACCACAACACGCGGTCGTAACTTCCGATCGTGCGCCGTGACAAAGCGCGCCGACGCGACAAACCCGCCCACCCTCGACGATGGCCTGCTGCGCTACGCGATCATCACACCCCGTTCATTGTGTCCGGTGCTCACGAGATCGTACGCGGCGGAACTCAACCCGGAACGTAGCCTCACCGAAACTGTCACCAACTCTACCGATCAACTCGTACCGGTCTCCATCCACCGTGACGTGCCGTTTTCTTCGCGCGACACGCCGCAGTTCTTGGCGCAAGGCAATGGCCTCGGGACTCGAACTCCGTAACCTGGCGATTCCCCAACCAACAGGCCCCCGCATGACGCACACCTCGTAATATCCGCTATCGTATTCGAGTTCGAACGCATTCGCGCCGACACGAACTGCTTCTGAAACCAACTCCTCAAAAAGGCTTTCTTGCTTTTTCGCCATCGACAAACCATTTGGCGGGCTAACGCACTCGCGATGAGCCGCGGCGCTCAAATTCCAAGCGCCGTCGGCTCCATCGCGTGTTATGCCGCCTGCGCTCGCTATTACTGCGGTTCGAGACGATCCAGTGGCTCGTGCTTACGAGTATTGTCTCACTGTGTCGAGCGGCGACCGTTGCTGCCGCGCACGTTGCGCCCGATCCAGTTGTAAAGGATATCCGCGATCTCGAGGTTCTTCTTGTCGAGCATCATCATGTGGGTCACGCCGAGAATGCCCATCTCGTCCAGCTTGAGATACTCGGCCTTCGCCGTGCCGAGCTTTTCGGCGCGGCGCGCGTTGATGGCGTTCACCGTCTCTTGGCACACCATGCTGGTCGCGGTGTAGTCGCCTTTAAGCGCGAGGTACGGGATGCTGTCGAAGTCGGCGGCCGTCAACCCGCTGTTTGGCAGCGAGCAGGATCCTTCCAGCGTGATCAGGCCCTTCAGCAAATCGAGATGCCCTCGTTCCTTGAGGACGCGCGCCGTGTGGTGACCCATGATGCCCGACTGCGAGTGCGTCACGAGGATCGCGCCGCCGAGACGCTCGACGAGAAGCGCGAGATTCATCGGCGTCCACGTGTTGGCCGGCGAGATTTCGGTCGGCTCGCAGGTTCTGCACGTCGATCCAGGCAGCGTGACCTCGGCGTTCGGAACGAGTTGCTTGTAGTATTCGAGCGCGTAGTTTCCGCTCGACCCTCCGGGTGTCGGACCGATTGCGCCGACGCGCGACGTCACACGAGCGTCGACCGCTTCGATCGGGAACGACGGCGCGACGTGCTTGTAGGCATCTGGAGTCGGATTGGGATCCTCGGGATCCGCATGGGGAATGAGCTTGCCCGTGAGGATCGTCGAGTTCGCCGGCACGAGATGCCCGAACCACGCACTCCAGGCGCCATCGTCTGTAATTCGGCCAAAGGCAGGGATCAACTCGGTGCCCGTCTTGATGTCGCCGCCAGCCACCTTGGCTTCTCCCTCGTGGATCACGGACTCGTCGAAGCCGGAACGGCCGCGACCCGCCTGGTCGACGATGTAGCTCGGGACGCCCTTGCGGACGAAGTACGGATACCAGCCCTCGCGGCCATCCGGCGTCGATTCGAGGCATGCCGCGGTGTGGCTCGATCCATGGACCATGATCACCGGCCCCCCGCCGTACTTCCGGACCGGAATCTCAAACTGCACGTACATCTGTCCGATCGTGATCTGGTGCGGCAGGAGTGGCGCGGGTGTGGTGGGCGCAGCCGTGCCTGGGGACGGGGGCGACGCGACCGTCGCATAGTCGGTCACTTTAGGCACGCCACCAATGAAGAAGCTGCCCTGGTCCTCGATGGTCAGCGGCGCCGTGAGAAATCGTTTCAGCCTCTGGCCGGACTGGCCCGACACGCTCGTCCCAAGAGCGACGAACAGCATCACAGACGTCACCAACCGGCCGATGTGTGCTTGTCTCATTGGAGGCTTCTTTCTGGCTACCGAACCGTCGCGATGGCACCTGCGGAAGCAATGAGCGACTTTCGAGTCAGCATTAAACCAGACAACGGTCGATACCGGACTGATATTCTTCATCGCTCGATACTGGCGGCATAACGTCCAAAAATGAGCCGCGCGCCGCAGCGACATCATGGCACAGACGGTCTGGCGCGACGGCTCCATTTGATGGTTAGACCGCCGAATTTGCACGTACGAGATCACAATCCAACACCAATTCCAACTCGCCACGTGGCGAACGACGAACTGAACGGTTTGGTGCCGAAGTACAGGCGCAGAGTCCCGTCGCCAGCCAAGAAGACTCTCGTCCGGACATAGAGCCTGACGCCGCCAGCCGCGACGCCTGCGGCGATCGTCTGTTCCCGGTCGTCGGCAAAGAGGAACGTGCGCGTCGGATCAGAAAACGCGGCGCTGCGCTGTTCGTGATGTTCGCTGACACGTTCGATGCCAAGCCGCCGCCGAGCCACGGCCGCCATCGTTTGCTGCGCGCCACATCAATACTCTGGACGATCGCCAGAGTCCACCCTCGCCGTTGGGCGTGCTTGTCCGCCACGTATAGCGACTCACTACCAGGGATCAGCGGTGGCGGGGCCGACGGTGGCCGCGCGTACGCGACATCGTGACCCGCATTCCCGCTCCAACTGAGATCGACGAGCGCACTCAGCCGACGAGCCCAGTAGAGACGGGCTTCCGCTCCCAGGGACACGATGCAGTATCTCGCATCGGTTTTGACGAATTGCGGCGGTGTGCGCAGTTGGCAACAGTCGACGACGATAACCGCGGGATAAGTGCCTGCGACAGTCGCGGCTAGTTCGATAGCCGGTGAGTCTGTGATAGCTTGCGGCGAAAGAGGCTGAGCGAATCCAGAACCGGGCACAGCCAGAGCCGCCGTGCACGCGACCGCCCTCAACAAGCCCCGAGCACCCTGATGACGGACGCGACACCACATCGGCTGTCTCAACGTCACTTTAAGAACATTCGCCCCAGGATTTGTGTGTTAAGACCGTCTAACGGTCCGGCTCACCTGCGCCGCCGCGCGTCCGCTCAGCCCGCGTGAACGGCACCGAACGACCCGGACGCATGCGATGAGCCAAGCCGTGGAGTTGCCTCCACGCTACACCCGTTCACCGCGGGCTGCATCTGAAAAAAGCTCGCGCGGCGCCGGCGGATGGTTGCCGCGCTCGTTAATGCAGACGCCGACCTGCGGCGAATCATTCAGGTGTTCGAAGGAACACGCGGCAATCGAGCCCACGGTCTCGAATATGTCCTGACGCGTCGACAAACCCGAGTGTTGAAGACTTCCTTGAAGAGAAAATGGAATTCGCTCGCCCGCATAACGCGATGCGTTTCAGCCGCGGCGCTCAACGGACTGGCAGCGCCGGCGCTGCAAACGCTGTTAGTTAGGCGGCTCAGTCGTCGAAATAGCCCCCGGCGCTACTTCACAGAGTCCCGCCATGCGTTGACCCGCTGAAAGATCGGCACCGCTTTGTCGATTTCAACGGCGGGTACCGAACGGAACTCGAAAAACGGTCCCCAGGGTGCGTGGGCCTCCAAGAGAGCGGCCGGTGAATTCGCCTCGACAATGGCAAGGCCCCCGCTGCCGTCAGCTAGCGCGTAGTGAGCTTTGAACTCGTAGCCAGCTGGTGGCTTCCAGTTGGTAAACAGATTGAGAGAGCGTTTCTCCTTCTCCTCGGTCACGTCTCGCGCGGTGTAATGAACAGCGAACAGCATCTCAGTCCTCCTTCGATTGGGACGCGCATCAGAGCAACGGATTGAATTCAACGACAGATATTGACAGATCAGTGAATGTTCAAAACGTCCGACCGCCTAACGTCAGAACTGACCCGCGGCGCGCTCACTGACGCGCGTGCCGTCGGGTCCAGTTCGTGTTAGACGGCATAGTTGATGTCGCCACAAACGGGAGCAGTTCCGGCGGTGGCGCGTACATCGAGTGAAGTTCGCGCAGCATTCTTCCATATTCAGATTTCCTGCGCGCGCCTTGCGCGCAAATCGCATCAGAGGCTCTTTGGCAAGATACCGGACAGCTCCGAGGAAGGCGTGTTCGCCGGATGATTTGTTTAGACTCTCCAAGTAGCGCCGATGTCGACCTCATTCGAACTCCCTTCGTGCGCTCGAGTATTGGAAGAGCAAAAGCTGTGAGATCACGTCGGACTGTCCCGGACCATCCCACTGTTCCCTGGTACGCTTGGCCATCTGAGCTCGGATGTCGGAGTAGTCCTCTGGCACCGCATCCATCTTGTCCATCATTTCCTCGCGGACGCGCTCAAGGATGAATGATTCCGCCGGTGTGTAGTAGCCCTCCACGAAACCGCCACCAGACTTGATAGCAAAATGCCGCGATGCGACAACATCAATGTTGCATCGCGGCAAATTGGCCTTAATCGGACTGCTTTGTTCTGGCAGACCTACTGCCCCCCGGGCCGCTGGTCGACCTGGTAATAATGGACCTGGCCTTCCTTGCTCCGCGGTGTCATCGCCATGCGTATGCTTTTGCCGGTGTTGGGGCAGCTCGTCGCACGGTGCCAACGTTCTTCATTGGCATTGATCACGTCGCCCAGTTCGCCATGGACCAGTCCGACACCGGAAATCAGCGCACAGACATTGCCGTAAACATTGACCCAGAGCTCCACCATGTTGGCGTGCCAGTGGCCCCAGTTGGTGGCGGGCGGCAGCTCCGTGAGGGTCATTCCGATGTTCAAGTTGGAGGAGGTATGGCCGTCATACAGAAAGCGCTCACCCGTGCGCTTCGAATCGCCATACTCTGTAACATTGAAGAACGGCACGTTGAATGAGTCGTAGCCGCCGGTCGAGGTGATCTTAGTCTTGAGATATTTGTAGCCGGGAATGGGCGTCGGCGTTTCGCTTTCCGGATAAGACGGCACCTGCCCGGCGGGCGTGTTGCGGTAATACACAACCGGCTCGGTGCCGACAGTCTCCATGCAGTAGGACAGGCGTGGTGCCACGTTGAACGCCCAGCCCTTCGACAAGACCTTGGGCTCCTGGCCGTCGATCGTCATCTTCACAGCGCCGCTATAGACCCAGCCGAAGACGCGGTCGTCGGCGTAGAACATGCATTTGGCCTTGTCGCCCGGGGCCATCTGGACGTAACGACCGTCGAAGTCGCGCGTCAGAACCACTTTCTCTTCCCAGCGCGCCTGTCCCTGATGCGACTTGAGAATGTCGGCGATATGCCAGATCGGCTTGTTGACTCCGGTGTAGGGCGTTTCCGGCGTCTTCTGGGCCGCCCAGACAATGCGTTCCGGGCCGTTTTCGCCGCCAGCCTGAGACCACCAATTCGTCTGGGGCCCACGGGCGGGTGCCGCTGCCGCGGCAGCAGGGGCCGGGGTCTGGGCCAAGGCTGGCGCCGCGGCAAAAACCATCGCCAGTGTGATCCACGTGTTGAGTGATTTCATGGAAGCCTCTCGTTATTTAGATGTCCGAAAACAGGTTGAAATCACATAGGGGTGGGTCGCCGTCTAACGTTCGCGCTGAGCCGCGTGCTGCGGCGACACGGCCGAAAAGGCACGACGGCTCCAGCGCGAGGTTAGACGGGCCAGGTAATTGAGAGAGATCGATTGCGAAACACGGTAGACAATCGTCAGCTACCGACGTGTCCGAGTCTACTGAAACCATGGCAACTCGGCCCAGCTAGCTATACCAGCAAGCGTGAGCACCACACCGAATAGCAGGACGATGATGCCTGACCAGACGTAAAATTCTGGCCCGTGCTTCACCGAGGCCTTCCAAGTACATTATCCGGTTCGCAAAACCATAGCTCGAGGTTAGGCGTAGACTGCGTCACTGCTTCTTTCGAGCGAACGCCAGCATCCACGCCTCGGCGGCCTTGTTCGCTTCAGCGAGTTGGTCCGCCGTTAATTGTTTCGCGAGCATGTCTCTCGCTTCGATGAACTGCGCTCTGTCTCGCTCGTTGGGCGCCCGCGTTACTGCAACGCTTTCCCACTTGTACGCCTCGACGTAGTTTTGCACAACGCCTTGTCCCCTGACGTACATGCCGCCAAGATTGAACTGGGCGGATGGGTCGCCCAGCTCTGCCGCCTGATGAAACCAGAATACGGCCTGCGATTCGTCGCTCGGCACGCCGCGACCAGTCCCGTACATTGTCGCCAATTGGATCATCGCTTCGGTATTCGACTGCGCCGCCGCCTTTCGGAACCAATCTACCGCTAGCGACGAATCAGCAGGCACCCCCTTGCCTTGGCGGTACATGATTCCCAGCTCGAATTGAGCCGTGGGGTCGCCCTTCTGGGCCCTTTCTCGAACGGCGTTCACGTCTGGCGCGTTTGTTTGCGCCGCAGCGTGTTGAGCGGACACGAGAAGGGCTGCGATGCCGAGTCCGACCATGAGCGCACGAAAGCAAGGCGTGGTCGTCATGTCTCCCTCGTCCAATACAAGCG
>MNEX01000089.1 GCA_001917905.1 Acidobacteria bacterium 13_1_40CM_65_14 | reverse complement strand
TTCGCCGTTGCCGCTCGCCAGCTGCGACAGCGTCACCACGGCCGGCGCGGGCGCGCTGCCCGTTGCGATGAACGAGACGGCGCTGACCGTCAACTCCGTCAGCCCGTTGAATTGGGTGACGGCACCGGTGGCTTCGACGGTGTCGCCGATCGCGAAGGGCCCGGCGTTCAGCGACGTGCTGAACAGATCGATGCCGCCGGTCGCGTCCTGCACGTAGTACTCGATGCCGTTGCCGCCGCGAAAATCGATCGACGTCACTGTGCCTTGCACGCGCACGACCTGGTTCAGGCGATCGGGGATGAAGTCCCCTCCGGGTGTGCCGTCGGCGTTGTTGACCTGATCGATGCGCGCGTCGCCGATCGTCACGAGCGTTGGCGGCGCCGGCGCGGCGGCGCCGAGATCGGTGCGGCTGCGTGGAGCGATGTCGTAGCCCGAGTCGAACGGCCGCAGAAAATCGTCCTGCTGGATGATGCCGGTGACGGTGAACGTCGGCGCCGGCGTGAACCCCTCGACGTCGGTGTCGTGATCGACTTTCAGCACGAAGCTGCCGGTGCCGTCCGAAATCGTCACGAACGTGTCGACCGGCTGCGGCGTGGCTGGAATCGATCCGCTCACGATTGTGCAGTTCGAGATCGACACGAACTGCCCTTCGAACGACTCCGGGTTGGCGTTGATCGCGGCGATGGTCATCGTCACCGGCGTCGGCGGAGGATTGGCCGCGAGCACGGTCACGCCGTACGGCGACGTCGTCTTCTCGAGCGATTCGGTGAGGTCGAGTCGCAGGCGTCCGCCGTTGAAGCCGATGCGTCCGAAGGCCAGCACGAGCTGACCTGGCGAGGTCGAGGTGAACGGCGTCGGCGTGTCGGTCGATCGATACACGTTCACGCCGCCCGTCGCGTCCTGCACGTAGTCGTCGTTCGTGCCGCTGCTGTAACCCGACGCCGTGACCATCCCTTGAATGCGCGCGGCATACCCCGCGTACAGCGGTTCGCCAGCCGCGTTGAGATCGCGGATCGAGGAGATCGGCGTGACACCTGAGAAGTAGCCCGAGCTGTACGTGGTCGTCTGACCGCCGGCGGCTGCCGCGATCGCGTAATCGACGCGCGTGCCGTCAGGCTGTCCCGGAATCGTGGCCTGGTACGCGCCGCTCGTGAACGTCATCGCGATCGGCGATTGCGCGGATCCGGAGAGGCTGTAGTTCAACACGACGCTCGAAATCGACGACTCGCGATCGTTGACGGCTGCCGACACGATGACGCTCTGGCCCGCCGCCGGCAGGACCGGCGCCGTCTGCGCCTGCACCGTCGGCTTGAAGTCGATCGTCAGGCCCGGCGAGGCGCCGTCGACAGGATAGGTGTGCGCCGTGGCATTCAGCCGCGCGCCGCCATCGTCGACGCTGCTCAGCGAATAGGTCGTCGTGCCGTCGGTCGACAGCAGGATCGTTCCCTGTCCGGCATGGCCCGCCGCTGCGCCCGTGTATCCCTGCTGCGTCACGCGATCGTCGCCCGACGGGCTCGCTTCGTTCTGATAGAAGACCGGTCCGATGCCGAGCGCCGGCGGAACGTCCGTTCCGGCGAAGCTATTGCCGCCCGTCGTCGGGGTGTTCAAGTACTTGTTGGCCGTCTCTCGATTCGGATGGCCGAACATGTTGTTCTCGCCGGTCTGGGCGAATGCGACTTCGGCCTTGAGCGCCGCGAGAAACGTCTGATTGTTCGCCGTCGTGCTGCCGTGGTGATCGAGTTGCACGACGTCGACGTCGCCCACCATCTGCGCGACGTAGGTTTCGACGTCCGGCGTTTTCGCCGTCGCGGTGCTGCCGCCGCCGGTCAGGTCGCCGGAAACGAGATAGTCGAAGTTGTTGAGCTCGACGAGCACGCTGATGCTCTCGGAGTTGAGATCCGCGTTGGTGATCGCGGCCTGGCCGCCGCTCAAGAGCCGTCCGCCGGCGGCGAGAAACGTCGCGCGCATGCCGCCGCCGAGATCGAGCACGCTGTCCGGCGTGCCTGGCATGACCGTCGCTCGCGTCACCTCGGGATGGGCGAGGATTGCCGACTTGTAATCGAGGTAGTGGCCGCGCGTGCTTGCGGGCGACGTTGAGGTGCCAGGCGGTTGCACGTCGGCGCCGTCGCCGTTGTCGAACGCCGTGCCGTGCACTTTTCCGCCGTTGATCAGCTCGGTGATGCCGGAGATGTGATCGATGTGGTAATGCGTCACTACCGAGTAATCGATCGTCGTGATCCCGAGCGTCGTCATCAGCGCCGCGATCTTCGTGGCGCTGCCGTCGGCGCCGCCGTCGACGAGCAGCGTTTTGCCGGTCGGCGACACGACGAGCGTCGACGCGCCCTGACCGATGTCGACGAAGTAGATGTTCGCGGTTCCGGCCGGCCCTTGGGCGTGCGGGCGTTGTGTGAGCAGAAGAAGAACGAGCGCGGCGAGGGCCGTGAGTTTCTTGATCATGGAATCTGTGACGCGCCTTTTGTGGGGAGACCAGAGAGTGTAGCGGCGTGGTCCCGCGGCGGTCAACGCAAATGCGTGAGCGCGAGGCGGAACACCTCATCCATCATGCGCGCCGTGAGCTTGCCGGTGTTCGTGTTCTGACGGCTCGGGTGGTAGCAGCCGATCAGCGTCTGGCCGTTGGGCAGGTCATGCGCGACCGCGTGGCCGAACGCCGGACGCGGGCGAATGCCGGCGCCTCGGTGCTTCAGCAGACGCAAGTACGCATCGAACCCGATCTTGCCGAGCGCGACGACGACGCGAACGCGAGGCAGCGCGGCGATCTCGGCGTCGAGATGCGGCAGGCAGCGCGCGATTTCCTCGGGCGTCGGCTTGTTGTCGGGCGGCGCGCAGCGTACGGCCGCGGCGACGAATGCGTCGCGCAGCTTCAGCCCGTCGCCGGAATGATGCGACGTCGGGATGTTCGCGAAGCCGGCGCGATGCAGCGCCGCCATCAGAAAATCTCCAGAGCCGCCGGCGCCGTCGCCCGTGAACACGCGGCCGGTGCGGTTCGCGCCATGCGCCGCCGGCGCAAGGCCGACGAGCAGCAGCCGCGCCCGCGGATCGCCGAAGCCGGGCACCGGCCGGCCCCAGTAGATCTCGTCGCGGTACGCGCGCCGCTTCTCGCGCGCGATCCGCGCGCAATAGTTCCGTAAGCGCGGACATGCCTCGCATTCGACGATGCGTGCCGCCACTTCGGAGAGCTGCCAACTTTTTTTCAATGGCGGCGGGGCCCCACCCCCGCCGCGAGCTATCGCTGACGCCTCGCCTCGGATTCGCATGTCCTCGGCTCGGCGTGGCCGCAGGCGCTGCTGTCCCACCAGCGCTACCAGACCCGGCACTGAGTCTGTCGCACCATCGGTGCGTCGGGCTTGCACGAGAACGCCTTCTGGAACTCCGGCATGTTCGAGACGACGCCGTTGACGCGGTAGCGGCCGGGCGAGTGCGGGTTGGTCTGCGCGAGCAGCCGCAGCGCTTCGGGGCGGCGGTTCTCGCACCACACCTGCCCCCAGCCGAGGAACACGCGCTGCTCCGGCGTGAAGCCGTCAATCGGTTTGCTCGGCTCGGCGACGAGCGTCGCGAGGTACGCCATCAGCGAGATCCGCAGTCCGCCGTTGTCCGCGGTGTTCTCGCCCAGCGTCAGCTTGCCATTCAGCTTCACATCGTCGATGGCCGTGAACTGCGAATACTCGTCCACGAAGCACTGCGCGCGTTCGGTGAACGCCTTCGCATCGGCGGGCGTCCACCAGTCCTTCAGATTGCCGCGCGCGTCGAATTGACGCCCCTGATCGTCGAAGCCGTGCGTCAGCTCGTGGCCGATGACGGCGCCGGAGCCGCCGTAGTTGACCGCGCGATCGGTCTTCGCGTTGTAGAACGGCGTCTGCAGGATGCCGGCGGGGAAGTTGATGTTGTTTTCGAGCGGGTTGTAGTACGCGTTGACGGTCGGCGGCGTCATCCCCCATTCGGTTTTGTCCACCGGCTTGCCGATTTTGTTCAACTGGCGATGGAACTCGAACGCGTTCGCGCGCTGCGAGTTCCCGAGCGCGTCGCCGCGGACGATGGTCAGCGCGCTGTAGTCGCGCCAGCGATCGGGATACCCGATCTTTTCCGTGACGGCGTGGAGCTTCACGAGCGCTTCCTTCTTGGTCATCTCCGTCATCCAGGACAGCTCGTGGATGTCCTTCTCGAGCGACGATTCGACCTCGTGCACCATCTTGAGCGTGTCAGCCTTGGCCTGCGGGCCGAACGCCTCCTTGACGTACGCCTTGCCGAGCTCCTCGCCGAGGTCGCTGTCCGTGTATTGCACGCAGCGTTTCCACCGCGGACGCAGCTCCGTCACGCCCGTCAGGACGGTGCCGTAGAACGTGAAGTTCTCGTCGACGAACGGTGTCGGCAGCACCGGCGCCGACGCGTGAAGGACCTGCCATCGCAGGTACGTCTTGATGTCGTCGAGCGAGGCGGACGCCATCACCTGACCCATCGCCTTGAAAAAGTCCGGCTCGGTCACGTTGAGCGCGTAGATCGGCGGCGCGCTGATGCCATCAAAGTACTTCTGCCACAGGAACTGCGGCGTCAGGAACTGCAGTTCGGCGGGTGTGAGCTTGTGGTAAATCTTCGTCGGGTCGCGGCGCGAGACATTGTCGAGCGCGCCTTTCGCGAGCGCCGTCTCGATCGTCATCACGCCGTTCGCGGCGGTGCTGCTGCCGGAGCCGGCGAGCGACAACATCTTGCCGACGTGCTCGACGTACTGCTTGCGCTGTTCCACCGACTTCGGATCCTCGCGCAGGTAGTAATCGCGATCGGGAAGACCCATCCCGCCCTGATCGGCGATCGCCATTTCGACCGACGCATCCTTGAAGTCCGCCTCGGCGCCGAAGCTGAAGAACACGTTGACGCCGATCGTGTGGAGCTCGGCGACGAGCGGTGACAAGTCGGTGACGCTCGACACGCCGGCGATCTTCTTCAGTAACGGATCGAGCGGCGCCGTCCCTTTCGTGTTGATCCCCGGCTCGTCCATGCACGACGCGTAGTAGTCGCCGATCTTCTTTTCTTCATTCGCGCGTGGGGCCCCACCCCCACGCGCTTGATCCGTAACACCTCCCTCGCGGGTTGTCGGCGTGGCCGCGGGCGCTTGCTCGGAATTGCTCCCGGCCGCCGCACGCTCGAGGATCGTGTGGAGCGTGTCGTTGTTGCGCTCCTGCAGCTCCTCGAAGCGGCCCCAGCTCGCGCGATCCGCGGGAATCGGATTCCTGGCGATCCACCCGCCGCAGGCGAACTGATAGAAGTCGTTGCAGGGATCGGCGCTGCGATCCATCGCGTCGAGCTGGAGGCCCGAAGACGGCGGCGCGTCGCCAGCGGATTGCGCGAGGCCGATCGCCGTCGCGAGCGGCAGAGCAAGCGTGAAGGCGAGCAGGAGACGGCGCATCTTTCCCTTCCTCGGTACCGAAGGTTACAATTAGTGGTTGCTCTACAGCCGGAGTGCCGGCGAACCGACACATCCGACGAGCTCTTTATCTTATGAGATACATCGCTCCCAAAGAATCATCGGAGCTCGACGCCGCCGAAACGCGTGAGTGGCTCGACTCCCTGGACTACGTGCTCCAGAGCGGCGGACCCGCGAAGGTGGCCCGGCTGCTCCGCGAGTTGACGATTCACGCCAGGCAGAACGGCGTCAAGCTGCCGTTCACCGCCAACACGCCGTACATCAACACCATTCCCGCCGAAGAGCAAGCGCTCATGCCGGGCAGTCCCGACGTCGAGCGCCGCATCAAGAGCCTCGTCCGTTGGAACGCGGCGGCAATGGTCGTGCGCGCGAACAAGGCGGAAGAAGGCATCGGCGGCCACATCTCGACGTTTGCCTCGGCGGCGACGTTGTACGAAGTCGGCTTCAATCATTTCTTCCGCGGTCACGAGTCCGGCGACGGCGACGTGATCTTCTTTCAAGGCCACGCCGCGCCCGGCATCTACGCGCGCGCGTACCTCGAGGGGCGCATCGACGAGTCGCACCTCGAGAACTTCCGCCGCGAGCTGAAGCCCGGTGGCGGCCTGTCGTCGTATCCGCATCCGTGGCTGATGCCCGATTTCTGGGAGTACCCGACGGTGTCGATGGGCCTCGGCCCGATCATGGCGATTTATCAGGCACGGTTCGTCCGCTATCTCGAGGATCGCGGGCTGAAGGCGCCGTCGAACGGAAAAATCTGGGCGTTCCTCGGCGACGGCGAGACCGACGAGCCCGAATCGCTCGGCGCCATCACGCTGCCGTCGCGCGAGAAGCTCGACAACCTGATCTTCGTCATCAACTGCAACCTGCAGCGGCTCGACGGTCCGGTCCGCGGCAACGGCCAGATCATCCAGGAGCTCGAAGCGGCGTTCCGCGGCGCCGGCTGGAACGTGATCAAGGTCCTGTGGGGCCGCGAGTGGGATCCGCTGCTCGCCAAGGATCGCGACGGCCTGCTCGTGAAGCGCATGGGCGAGATCGTCGACGGCCAATATCAGAAGTACGCCGTCGAATCGGGCGCGTACGTTCGCGAGCACTTCTGGGGCGCCGACCCGCGGCTGCTCGAGATGGTCAAGCATCTCACCGACGATCAGCTGAAGAAGATGACACTCGGCGGCCACGACCCCATCAAGGTCTACACCGCGTACAAAGCGGCGGTCGAGCACAAGGGCGCGCCCACCGTCGTCCTCGCGCGCACGATCAAAGGCTACGGCCTCGGCGAAGCGGGCGAGGGCAAGAACATCACGCATCAGCAGAAGAAAATGAACGAAGAAGAGCTGCGCGCCTTCCGCACGCGCTTCGGCATTCCGGTCGCCGATGCGGACGTCGCCAAGACGCCGTTCTACCGCCCGCCCGACGACAGCCTCGAAATCAAGTACATGCGCGAGCGCCGCAAGGCGCTCGGCGGCTACGTGCCGACGCGCAAAGTCCGCAGCGAACCGCTGAAGGCCGTTCCGAGCGAACCGTTCGAAGAGTTCCACAAGGGCACTGAGGGCCGCAAGGCGTCGACGACGATGGTGTTCGTACGGCTGCTCTCGAAGCTGCTGCGCGACAAGGATTTGGGAAGGCTCGTCGTCCCGATCGTGCCCGACGAGGCCCGCACGTTCGGCATGGAAGCGCTCTTCCGGCAGGTCGGCATCTACTCGCACGCCGGCCAGACCTACGAGCCGGTCGACATGGACACGCTCCTGTATTACAAGGAGGCGTCCGACGGCCAGATTCTCGAGGAAGGCATCACCGAAGCCGGATCGATGTCGTCGTTCGTGGCCGCAGGCACCGCGTACGCGACGCACGGCGTCAACACGATTCCCTTCTTCATCTACTACTCGATGTTCGGCTTCCAGCGAATTGGCGACTTGATCTGGGCGGCCGGCGACGCGCGCACGCGCGGCTTCATGCTTGGCGGCACGTCAGGCCGCACGACGCTCGCGGGCGAAGGACTGCAGCATCAGGACGGCCACACGCATCTGTTCGCGATGGCCTATCCGAATTGCATCGCCTACGACCCGGCGTTCGCGTACGAGATCGCGGTCATCATCGAGGACGGCATCCGCCGGATGTACGTCGATCAGGAAAGCATCTTCTACTACCTGACGGTGATGAACGAGCAGTACGCGATGCCGGTCATGCCGGACGGATCGCGCGCAGGGATCCTGAAAGGTTTGTATCGCTTTCGCGCGACCTCGCTGCCCGACTCGCCGATGCGCGCGCAGCTGTTCGGGAGCGGCGCCATTCTGCCCGAGGTCGTCAAGGCGCAGGAAATCCTCGAGTCGAAGTACAACGTCGGCGCCGATGTCTGGAGCGTGACGAGCTACAGCGAGCTCTATCGCGACGGCCACGCCGCCGAGCGGTGGAACATGCTGCATCCCGGCGCGACACCTCGCGTGCCGTACGTGACGCAGCAGCTCAAAGGCGCGCAGGGCGTGCTCGTCGCGGCGTCCGACTACGTCAAGGCGATGCCCGATTCGATCGACCGCTGGCTGCCGCGCCCGCTCGTCGCGCTCGGCACCGACGGCTTTGGCAGGAGCGAAAGCCGCGCGAGCCTGCGCGAGTTCTTCGAGGTCGACTACCGCTACGTCATCGTCGCCACGCTCGGAGCCTTGGCGCGCGACGGGAAGATCGATCCGTCGGTCGTGCAGCAGGCGATCAA
>MNEX01000327.1 GCA_001917905.1 Acidobacteria bacterium 13_1_40CM_65_14 | reverse complement strand
TCGTTTCCGATGTACGAGCAATTCCACGCCAGCAACCAAACGATGTCGGATCTGTTCGCATGCGCTCCGTTCGGGCGCGTGAATGTCGTCGTCGACGGACAGGCCGACATTGCGACATCATTTATCTCGTCCGGCAATTACTACCAGGTCCTTGGCGTGCCGGCGATCGTCGGGCGCACCATCGTTCCCGATGACGATCGACCCGCCGCTCCGCCGGTGGCGCTGCTGAGTCACAAATATTGGCGGTCGCGGTTCGCTGGTGATCGCGCAGCCGTCGGGAAATCGGTTCGGATCAATAACGTCCCGGTTACCGTCGTCGGCGTTCTGCCGGAGTGGTTCACCGGGATTCAGCAGCCCTCGGACACTGCGCCGGACATCTCAGTGCCGCTGGCGCTCGATTCGCAGCTCAGCACGGGTCTTGCGCCAATGAGTGACTCCGCCGCGGCAAAGACTCGTCTCGAGCAGCCGACGTACTGGTGGCTGCAGATCATGGGACGGCTGAAGCCTGGCGTGACGCCCGCGCAAGTGCAGGCCAACCTTGCGGGTGTGTTCCAGCAGACCGCACGCGCGGGGTTCGAGTCATATCTCGCGTCGCTCCCGGAAAGCGGACGGTCGGCGTCGTACCTCCAGAATCGAACCGAGGTCTCTCAGCTGCGCGCTGAGCCCGGCAACCGTGGCGTCTACGATGTGAACGCCAACGATCTTCGCGCTGTCACCATCCTGACCATCGTCGTCGCGCTCGTGCTGCTGATCGTGTGCGCGAACGTGGCGAACCTGCTGCTGTCGCGAGCGACAGCGCGGCAAAAGGAGATCTCCGTTCGTCTCTCGCTCGGCGCGACGCGAGGCCGGCTGATCCGCCAATTGCTGACTGAAAGCCTCGTGCTCGCATCGCTCGGCGGCGTGCTGGGCGTTCTGGTAGGCTATTGGGGCAGGCAGCTGTTGCCGGGCGCACCGGGACAGGCCACTGCCATGGACTGGCGCGTGCTCGTCTTCGTCGTCGCCGTGACCACGTTGACCGGCATCGTGTTCGGCCTTGCGCCAGCGCTTCGCGCGACCGGCATGAACGTGAGTCATGCGTTGAAGGACACCAGCCGCAGCGTCGCCGGTGGGCGCAGCGTTCTCAGCAAAGCCCTGCTGATTCTTCAAGTGGCGATCTCGCTCGTGCTTCTGGTTGGCGCCGGACTGTTCCTGCGCACGGTCCAGAACCTCCGTCACGTCGATGTCGGATTCGATCCGAACAATCTCGTGCTGTTCCGGGTGGACCCGCAATTGAACCGCTACGATGACAAACGGATCCGGGCGCTATACGGCGACATGCTCGACCGGCTGCAGACGGTCAGCGGTGTGCGCGGCGTGGCGCTGTCACAACCGGCGCTGCTTTCAGGCGGCGTCAGCTCGACCGGCATGTTCGTCCAGGGCCGCACATACGCAAAGGACGACCAGCACGACATCAACATCATCGTTGCGTCGCCGAGCTTTTTTGAAACGATGAGAATCCCGCCGATCCTCGGCCGCGGTCTGACCGCGCGCGATGTGATGGGCGCCCAGGAAGTCGCCGTCATCAATGAAGCCGCTGTGCGGAAGTACTTCCTGAACGAGAACCCCATCGGCCGGCGGTTCGGATGGAGCGTCGAGAACAGCGGGAAGACCGAAATCGTCGGCGTCCTGAAGGATGCGAAATACAACGATCTGCGCGAGCCGGCGCCGCCGACGATGTATGTGTCGTACATGCAACGGCCGCTCCGCGGTGGCGTTGTATTCGAAGTGCGCACGGCCGGCGATCCTTTGGCGGCAATTGGCGGCGTTCGCGAGGCGGTCAGGAACATCGATCCGCACCTGCCGCTGATGAACGTTTCGACGCAGATCGAGCAGGTCGAGCAACGCTTCATGCAGGAAAAGCTCCTCGCGCAGGCGTACGCGCTGTTCGGCGGCCTTGCGCTGCTGATTGCATCCGTGGGGTTGTTCGGCTTGATGTCGTACAGCGTGGCGCGCCGTACGAACGAGATCGGCATCCGCATGGCGCTCGGCGCACAGCGGGACGATGTCGTGCGACTCGTAATGCGCGAATCGATGATCCTCGTCAGCGTCGGCGTCGTCGTCGGGCTCGTCGCCGCACTCGTGGCAAGCCGATTGGTCGCGACACTGCTCTTCGGCCTCGCGCCGACGGATGGGCTGTCGATTTCCTTGGCCGTGACCGCGATGATCGGCGTTTCCGCTGTCGCCGGATATCTGCCGGCGCGACGCGCCTCGCGCGTCGACCCGATGATCGCTCTGCACTACGAGTAGGATGCATCGGTCCGGAACGTCTCGCACAGTGCTGGAGTCCGCCTAAGATTAAACTGGCTTCCTCCGATCCCCTCGATTAGCAGCGCGACAGGCCGCCGGTAGCGTAACCACATTGATCCTAGATTAAGTTTGAGTTACGGTTCGACGGCTGAACTTGTGTGACGTTAACGACATTTCTAACTCTGTGGAGGCTTTGATTGGCGACAATGTCTGCGCAATTATCGATGGAACAGCTCACTAAGTTAGCTCGGCACGGAGCCATTGCTGAGGTTGAAAGGCTTGAAGCAGAGATAGCAGTAATTCGCAGCGCATTCCCGGACACGACTGACCAGACCGCAGCCCAATCGACAGGTGTCGTTCGCCGGCGTCGATCTTCCCGTCGACGCCGTGGCAAGCTGTCTGCCGCAGGCCGTGCAGCCATCGTCGCGGCACAAAAAGCGCGCTGGGCACAGATCAAGAATGCCGCGAGCGCCGGTCGCGACAAGCGTGCCGTGGCAGGAAGCCGCAAGCGCTCGGCGATGTCAGCGGCGCAGCGTAAGGCTGTCAGCCAACGCATGAAGAAGTACTGGGCCGCACGTCGCAAATCCAAGAAGGCAGCGAAGCAGACCTAGGTTGTCCGCGCGGCTGGACGCTCTATCAGCGTACTCGCTGAGCGCGGTTCCGACACATCGGGATGACTGAGGGGACGTGTGCTACGCCGCGTCGCGTTAGTATCGGCGCAATTGTTTAGCGCCCATACCGCTCCAGCAATGCGCCGGCTTCTGGATTGGGCGCGAATGATCGCCCAGTAGGGTGATTCCGTCCTGAGAGTCACCGCACACAGGCCGGGTCCAATCGGAAAGGCTCTTCGAGATGAGTGAGGCCTGGCCGCCGTTGCTGCAAAGAGGGATTCGCCGTGATCGAAGTTCCATCGGTCGGTGAGTAGCGAAATTGGCCTTTGTCGATCGGCGACTTACGGGCGTCGATCAACCCTGCGGCGTTTATCGAGACGAACCGCCCAGAAAGTCTGTTCTCTCATGCGCGCCAATGGAATTAGATACCGGCCCGGTGTGACTGTGACAGTTCAATAGCTTTCATTAGCTTTCATGTTCCGCTTCCGTTGCCGCACGATGAGCGTCGGTATCTCGCGCCGCTCCCGCGTGATCACCAGCCCCGCTTCGTCGCGCAGCAGCTGTATGAGCGCTTCCGGCGTATTCACACGCTCCTTCAGCTCGAAACCGTAGATTCCAGGCAGACCCGTTTCGTCGATCATCTGTCCGCCCAGAATCTCCTCGAACCAATTCACCAGGAACGTGAATGGCACTGAGTGCACGGCGAAGCCTCCGAGTGGGAACATCGGCGCGTCCTTCGAACGGCCCATGAAGACCGAAAACGCGACGCTCGAGAAGCCGGTGCCGGGCTCCGGATCGGGATACCGCCGCAGCATCTGTCCAAGGGGATTGGTGTTCGTCAACCTATAAACGTCGCGCATGCGTCTCTCACGCTTGACGTGCACGGCGAAGTGCCGCTCGATCGCAGATTGGAGCAAACCGAGGCACGTGGCCCGGGTCTCCTGCTGCGGCAGCACCATGAGGAAGTCGAACCGCGCATCGTCGCGGAGTCCAGGTGTGATGTCGACGTGCCAGCGACTCCCCTCCCACGCGCGAACGATGATGTCCTCCAGGGTGAAGCCGTACGCGCTGAAAACAGTGCCCGTATAGTTGATGACCGGCTCCTGTGGCGACCGCATACCGGAATGGAGGATGTGCACCGTTCGCGACGGGACGAACGGGATCCGCGGCCATTGGTAGGTGTTTGCCGGCGTCGGCGGTGGGCCTGGCGGTTCCGGCTGCTCGCCGCGGCTAAGCAACTCGACGATCGCCTCACGGACGGCTTCGATCCTCAGGCCTCGTGCCGCCAGCACTTCGGCCGCGACGCTGCGCTCCTCGCGCAACAGCCCGAGCAACAGGTGTTCGGTGCCTACGTAGTTGTGCAACAGCCGGTCGGCTTCTTCGGCCGCGTACTGTAGCGCACGCTCGCAGGAAGCGCTGAACGGGATTTCGTCGGACTCAGGGACTTTCTCGCGGCCAGTGAGGCGACGGACGATGTCGCTGCGAAAGTCGTCGAGGGCGTCACCAGTTCGCGCGAGGATCCGGCTGCCAAGCCCGTTGCCTTCGTCCAGCACCCCGAGGAGAATGTGCTCGGGCTCGACGGCGCTCGACCCGAGCTGGCTGACCTCGGAGCGAGCGTAGAAGAGGACCCGGAGCGCTCGTAGGGTGAACCGATTGAACATACGCGGTCTTGAGATACATCGTAATCGAGAAAATAACCGAGCCGCTCAATCGAGAGCTGACACTTGTCTGAGGCAACAGCCGAGCGTGCCTCCTGGGCGCCCTTGCACGTGCCCGCATTCCAGCCGACGGATCGGCGCTGGCGAGGATAAGCATTCACATTAGGCAGCGAGCGCCAAATTGTTGGTGTTCGTGTCGGTCAGCGGTCGGCCACGGATAAAGTAATGAGCAGCGACACCGATGAACACTCTAGCCGACAGGTCTCGTGTACTGCTCGGCGAGCGCGAACAGCTGCGCACCGCGCCAACAATGCGACGGACTTCCGATCACCCATCGGGTGAACGTCTCACGGTGGCAGCTCGCACTGCGAGCTGGTGCGACGCGCAGACTCTATTGCGTTTTGCCGCCCATCTGCACTTCAAAGCCGTCCGGATCCTGGACGTGGAAACTGCCTTCAGTCGTTCGTATCATCAGCCCGCGACGCTTGAGCTCCGCTTCGACCGCCGGCTTGACGGCCTTGTCAGTATCCCAGTTGGCCAACGTGTACGCGATGTGATCGACACCGATTTTGCCACCAGGCCGACTGCTGGCGTTGCGCGCAATGAGGATGTTGTCCCCAAACGTCAGACGGCATTGTGTCTTTCCGTCGTCGTTGGTTATCTTCATTCCGAAGAGACCCGCATAGAAATCGCGCGTTTTCGTGTAGTCGGCGACCTGCATCGACACGTGGTTGATGTAGATGGCGTTCGTCGGCGCGGCGGCCTGTGCGGTTGACGCCGCCGTCGCCGTGAACGCGAGGGTCTGAATGAGCTGACGGCGGGTCATCGTCCCACGTTCGTAGTCCTGAAGCAGCCTGCCGATGATGTGCTCCATTTGTTCATCCTCCTGTCAGCCGAAGTTGCCAGTGTGACTGGCCAAAACGAGGAAATTCTACACTCGGTGGACCGCTACTACGGCAGTCGACGTGAGAACGTTGCCTTTCGGACGGCTGTCGCTTTACGCGAGGAGTCCTGTCGGAGATCCGATCACCTCGCCCAAAGGATTGAACGCGGAACCCGAGAGTAGGTCCGAACGGAACAGAAATGGGTAGTCGCGAAGGATTATAGGCCGAGCAAGGGCAGCCGGAGTGGTGGGCGCCCGACGTTGCTAAACTCCGCGACGTAACTGAGGACCTCTACACCAGTCGCCAGAGATCGCCCTACGTACCGGCGGAGCCGGGTACTGGTCTATATTCGACGGGGGTCGAGAGGATCGGCTCTACGCCGCGTTTTAGTAGTAGCAAGGCATGGCCGCCGACGCCGCAGCGCTCTTCGCCGCCTACCAGCATCGCCTGTTCAGGTACTTCTGCCGAGCGGTCGGCCAAACCGAGACGGCGCGTGATTTAACACAGGATGTCTTCCTGAGGGTGAGCCGGACCGCGATCCCCGAGGCCGCGGACGGCGAGGTCAGGGCCTGGCTGTTTCAGATCGCGAGGAACCTCGCGCTCGATCACCACCGCAAGCGTCTGCGGCAACCCGAGCCATCCGTGTTGGCAGACGAAGGCTCGCGTTCCCCGTCGCAGGACGTCGATCTCGCCGTTAACGCGGCGCTCGCCGCCTTGGCAGACCTCGACCGAGACGTATTTCTCATGCGGGAAGTCGCCGGCCTTGGCTATGAAGAAATCGGACGTGCGTGCGGACTGACGCGGGACGCCGTCCGATCGCGCATCCATCGCGCTCGACTCCAGCTGCGCGAGGCCCTGGCGTCTCCAATTGCGACCCGACGAACCATTCCGATGCGGCAGTCCGGCCGCCAGGCTCGAGGGTGGACCTATGAGCGATACACACGTAGTCATCTCGGCTTTTCTGGACGACGAACCGTTCGATTCGACCGTGTTGGTCGAGGCGCTCAGCGAACCGGCGGGACGCGACTTGCTCATCGACCTGATCGCGTTGCGGCACCTCACGCAGACAGACGGCAAAGACGCTCACGCGTTGAACGACCACAAGTCGTGGCGCTCTTCGCTGCGCGCGCTTGCCGCAGTGGCGGCGATTTTTGTCGCTCTCGTCGGCGGGTATCTGGCTGGTGCGCATCGAAACTCAGTGGCGATGTCTGAGGCGCCGCCTGCGACGCGTGTCGTGCAGGCGCCGGCCGCATGGCAGGACCTGCCCGCCGGGAGGATGCGATGAGAACCATTCCGTGGTGTCTGCTGATCGCCCATCTTGCCGCGGGCGTGGCGCATGCGCAGACGCCCAACGACCTGCAGGTCCGGCTCGGTGCATACACGTCGAGCACCGACGGCGGCGAAAAGCCGGTCGGGGTCTGGTTCAGCACGGGGCCTGTTGCCATTGGGAAGCGTGTGACCAGTACGTTCTCGGTTGGTGAAACCTGTGACGCGTTCTCGGTCAGCTCTGACGGATCTCTTCGTGAGCGCGCCACTGCCGCTTGGAGAATCGACGTGACGCCGACGCGTGTCGTTCGCGACGCCGTCACGTTTCGATTGCGGTGGCAGATGGCCGGAGGCCGGGTGCAAGGCGATCGGATGTCTTTGGAATTCAGTGACGCCTTTCCGCCGCCGGATGATCTCGAGTTGACGCTCCGTCCAGGGGAGTCGTGGCCGGTATACACGCTGCGAAATATCTACCGATACTCGTGTGGGGGCACGTCGTCGATCCGAGTATCAGTCGACAACTATCCCTGGGAGGAGGATGAGCGTCGACTCGTCGTTGCCGACCTTTGGCTCGTCGAGCGTCTTTCGAACGGCAGTGAGGCGCAGCGGAGCCAACCGCTCTCTGTCCGGGGTCTGCCAAATCGCCCCTTCCGCTTCTACTTCGACAGCATCGTCGATGCGAACGTCACGCTCGATATCTACGGCACACTCATTTCGCGGCTCGAGAGCGACGCCATCGCAATCTCTGTCGAGACACGTAGCAGATGGGCTCCGGGCTCGCACAACTTCAGCGGCCCGCAGCGATCCGTAAGGTCGGACATCCAGGTGAAGCCGGCTGAGACGGTCGAGATCCGGCTGCCGATGTTGGGTGACGCCGCGGGCCCGTTTGCCAAGCGTGGATTCTCGATCAGGATTCGAGCGCGTCAGCTGCGCTGACTGTCAGGAGTACCGATACCTCGCGAACGGTTTAGCGACGACGGCCTCTCTCGCCGGCCCTGATGGTGGGCGCAGCTGGTGGGCGCACCTCGAGTTCACCCGTATAAACATTGAGCTGACTATCCTCCGCAAAAAGTTGGAGGAGAATCTGGACATTCTGTCGACTGAAACGTTTCTGGCCATTGTTGACCGAACGCGAAGCGTCGGCTCACAGCTGTCGTCTCCAGACATCTCCAAAGACTCAGGAAATCTCTTTGCGGCTACGGGATGGTGGGCGCGTTGATGGGCGCCGTTCGTCGACGCTGCGGCGTCACTCAGGACCTATATGGTTTCTACTCGATTTGGTCGATGATTCGGGGGAGCGTGGACCGAGAAAAATGCTGTGCGATATCGTGTGTGCCTCGACGCTAGCCGGTGAGAACCTTATGCAGTCTCCCTCAGCCTGTCGCGCAGCAACTGCTTATTAACCTTCCCGACGTTGGTCAGCGGCATTTCGCCGATCGTCTCGATGCGTTCGGGAAGCTTGAACGTCGCAAGGCCCTGGCCGAGCAGGAACCGATTCAATTCCTCATGCGCCACGCCTGCACCATGGCGTATGACCAGAAACGCGCAGATCCGTTCCCCCAGCACACGATCTGGCATCGCGACAACCGCGGCCTGCATCACCGCCGGATGGGCCAGGATCAGGCTTTCCACTTCCTCCGCGCTGACCTTTTCCCCGCCGCGATTGATCAGATCCTTGATCCGTCCTTCGACGACCAGGTTGCCGTTCTGCATCCTCACGACGTCTCCGGTCCGGTAAAAGCCGTCGGCCGTGAAGCTGCGCGCGTTGTGATCGTCAGCGCGGAAGTAGCCGCGGATCGTGTATGGGCCGCGCGTGAGCAGTTCGCCCGCCTCGCCCTCGGCCGCCTCGCGATCGTTCATGTCCACAATCCGCACTTCATCCTGAGGCAGCAGTGGACGTCCCTGCGTGTTCAGGATCACCGCTTCATGGTCGTCGAGCCGCGTGTAGTTCAACAGGCCTTCGGCCATGCCGTACACCTGCTGCAGCATGCAGCCAAGCGTCCGTGGCACGAGGCGCGCGTGCTCCGCCTGAAAGCGCTGTCCGCCGACCTGCAGCAGCTTCAGCGATGACAGATCGCGTGCGGCAATCCGTGGCGACTCCATCCAGCGAATCGCGAGCGCCGGCACGAGCGCGGTCGCGGTCACGTGCTCGCGTTCGGTCAGCGCAAGCCCCGTCTCCGCATCTGCTGACGGCGCCATCACGACGCGGCCGCCGCCATTCAGCGTGCCCAGGATGCCCGGACAGCCGAGCGGGAAGTTGTGGGCGGCCGGCAGCGCGGCGAGATAGACGGTACCCGCGTCGAAGCCGCACAGGCGTGCGCTCTCACGAAGGTTGAGCGCGTAGTCGTCGTGAGTACGCGGAATCAGCTTCGGCACGCCAGTCGTCCCGCCCGAGAGAAGAAACAGCGCGACATCGCTCGCAACAGGCTCGACGATGTCGGCCGCAGAGGCGGCTGTGATCTCGAGTCGATCGAGCGGCACAACGTCCTCCGCGTCGATCGCGCCGGAGACCAGCACGTGCCGCAGCGTCTTGCATTTCAGTTTGAGCGCGCGCGCGGTAGCGACGCAGTCTTCGCCTTTGAACGTGCGCCCAACCGCGTAGGCGCGTGCGCCGGAACGGTCGAGCATGTAGCCGATCTCGTGCTCGCGGTGCTGCGCGAGCGCGAGCACCGGAGGCGCGCCGATCTTGAGCAGCGCGAGCATCAACGTGACGAAGCCCGGCACGTTCGGGAGCTGCACGACGACGCGCGAGCCGAGACCGATGCCGCGCTGATGCAGGTGCGCCGCGAGGTTGTTCACTCGTTGCTGCACTTCGGCGTACGTGAGTCGATGCTCCACGCCATCGACGTCGGTGCCCACGAGCGCGACGCAATCGCCGGATCGTGCCACCCATTGATCGAAAAGTTCGCCAAGCGTCCGGCCATGCCACAAACCGTCGCGGCGGTACCGGTCCGCAAAGTCCGTCGGCACGGCGACCACGCCGTCGAGCCGGAGACGTCCTCCAGCCAGATAGTCGAACGATTTCCTGAGCTGCGCGACGTGCTTCCGCTTGTGGCCGATCACGTATCGCGACAAGTAGTTCGCGCACAGCTCGGAGCCGTAGCCGCGGGTGTCCATACGCGACACCAGATGATCTGATGTCAGCCTCGCGAGCACGTCCGCCAGCGCCGCGAAGGCGGAGGGAAGGTCACCTCGAAGCTCGTCGAGCGACTGGGCCGGCGCGGCCGCCACTGCCGCCAGCCGCGCGGGGTGGTCGTGAGCGCGTCCGACCGGGCCGCCATTCGCCATCCAGTCCGCCAGGTCCGCCGCGAAGAAGCGTGCAAACTCGGCGATGTGCGCGAGCTGTTCCGCGAACGTCCATCGGACCGCGCCCTGCGAGGCGTGAAGCGCGTCGGGCGTGACCTGCGCCGCGAGCGCGGTGAGCTCGTCGTCGAGCGCCGCATTGTCGCGCAGGACCGCGGCAGGGTCGGAGGAGGCGGACGGGCTGTACATTCAAACGTGAGTTTAGGTGAAAATCAGCGGTACACACGAGGGCGACCTGAGGATTCTCTGCGTTGGTGGCGGCCCTGCCGGTTTGTATTTCGCGCTGCTCCACAAGAAGGTGCACCCGCGCCACCACGTCACCGTCGTCGAACAGAATCGCGCCGATGCTACCTATGGCTGGGGGGTTGTCTTCTCGGACAGGGCGCTGACGTTCCTGCGAGAAGGCGACGCGCAGTTCATGGCCGATCTCACGCGTCGACTCGAGAGCTGGGATGACCTGACGGTTGTCCATCGCGATGAGGCGATGCCGATCGACGGTCACGGCTTCACCGCCATCGCGCGCATCGAGCTGCTGCGGCTGCTGCAGCGGCATTGCGCCGCCGCCGGCGTCGAGATGCGCTTCGAGACCCGTGTCGAGCGCATCGACCCGAGTGAGTACGACCTCGTGGTCGCAAGCGACGGCGTCCACAGCAGCGTTAGGGAGCAATTCGCGCAGCAGTTCGAGTCCCGATCGACGTTCCTCCGAAACAAGTACGTCTGGTACGGAACGCACCGCGTCTTCAAGACGCTGTCGCTGATCTTCCGCGAGTTCGAGGGGGGTTATTACGTCGCGCACACGTACCGCTTCAGTCCCCAGGCGTCAACCTTCATCGTCGAGTGCGACGCCGGCACGTGGGCAAGGGGCGGATTCGGGGCGATGAGTGATGGACAGAGCCGCGCGTACTGCGAACGGATCTTCGCGGCCGACCTGCAGGGGCAACCGCTGCTGTCGAACAAGTCCACCTGGGCGACCTTCAACGTGCTCTCGAATCAGCGCTGGTCGCATCGCAATGTCGTGCTCATAGGCGATGCGCTGCGCAGCGTGCACTTCAGCATCGGATCGGGGACCCGGCTCGCGCTGGAGGACGCCATCGCGCTGCATCGCGCGGTGGAATCGACCCGCGCCGTCGCGAGCGCGCTCGAGGCGTTCGAGACGGCGCGTCGGCCAATCGTCGAGAAGATCCTGGCAGCCGCCGAACAAAGCTACGAGTGGTACGAGCGCTTTCACGAGGGAACCGAAGGCTCCCTTCTTGTGTTGACTCATTGAACCATCGGCCGGGGCGGGACAATCACGGGTTGTGGAACAGCCAACCATGGGTCGTCCCAACCCCGCGTTAACCCGAGTCAGTTCCCTTCTTCCTAACGAGGTTCGATCCCTTTGGCCTTGAGAACGGGCGCGGCCTTGGGTCCCGAGAGAAAGGCGATCAGCGCCTTAGCGGCCTCGGCATTCTTTGACGTAGCGCTGGTGGCCGCTCCAAAGCGGATGTCCGACTGGTATTCCCCGGGAAGGGGTCCCAGAATCTCGACGCCGTGAGTCGGCACGATTTCGCTGAATAACGTAATCACCATCGCCGCCTGGCCTGCCGCGACGCTCTCGGTCGCCGGCCCGGAGCCCGGCGCCAGGATGATCTTGGGCTTCACATCAGCGGCGATGCCCATACGCTCGAACATTTTCTCGATGGATCCCCTGCTCGCACCGTCCTGGGGATACGTAATGGATTTTGCTTCCTGGAGCGTCTTTTTGAGCGCCTCGGGCGTGCGGATGTCCGGCTTGGGCGCGCCGGCGCGGATGCCGATGCCCAGTTCGGAGCGGCCCACGTCCATGCGCGAAGCACCCGTGAGCTTGCCCTGCTTGATCAGGTCGCCAATCGCCTCGGTCGTGATGATGGTGACATCGAACGCCTCGCCCATTTCGATTCTCTTCTTCAACGATGCGGTGGAACCAAACTGGATCGCGAGCGACCGCCCGATGGCCTTCTCGCACTGCGGTTGGAGTTCCTCCATGGTGCCCTTCATGCCGTTGGAAACCAGCACGCGAAGGGCGTTGTTCTGTGAGGTGTTCTGTGCGGCGACGGGCTGCGTGGTGAGGCAAACGAGTCCGCCTGTGGTTGCCACGATTGCAGCGATGGAGCGTATGGTCATGAGCCCATTATAGGGAAAGAAACGACCGCTGCTCCTGAATAGACCGTCCTGAATCAAGTGCAACCGTCACGAGTCCGACGCCGATGTCGCTACCGGTCGGGCGAGATGGTTGCTGCCGCATGGACTCGCGCGGATTTGTTTAGACATTTTCGCCAGTTGGCTGGACGCGAGTGGGCCCGCGAGCCCGCGTCTGGACTCCTCGCGGTCCGAGTGCGGTTCCCACCGGATACTGCTGGTCGCGTTGACGGTTGACTTGCTTTCTCGTTGATCCATAATCTCGGCGCCGTGCGATCGGGCGGCGGACCGCGCTAATCGGCGCTGTCGCAGAGGGCGAGCGCGTGTCCGAAAACGGATCTCATGTTGAGCCGCGCGGGGACAGCGTGCTAATGCCGGCTATCGTCTTATTTTTCGTGTCTTCGTGTTTTCGTGGTTGCATTGGGCGAGGGCGGGCCAGCACACAGAGACTCGTTCGAGAGACGCCTTGTGGTGCTCAAGAGCATTGTTGTGATCCTGCCGCTCGCGTCCGGCACACTCGCGCATCGCGCAACAAAACCCTTCTGTGCTCCGCGGAACCTGGATTGCCACCGCCGGTCCGAAACAGGTTCTCCATGGCAGTTGGTCCGCTCAGGCCTTGCTCGACACGCCGAATGCGGCCCGCGGTTGTTGGGCAATTCTCAACGACGCCAAACCAAATCGTGCTGGAGGGCACGTGGTCCGCATCGAAATCGGCTGCGAGCCGGCACGTACCTGCTCCGCTCGAATTCTCGCGGGTCCGTCGTCTGCCGGCCGGTCGTCTTTCGCAAACCCGTTTTCCGGCACGTGGCAAGCTGAGAACGACTCCACTGTCAAAACTTTTGCCGATCGGCTGCAACGAACGTTGGAAAAGCGGATGGCCGACTCATGGCGCAGCGGCGGCCTTGCAGGAAATTGGTGGCTGAAAGGCTCACCGCCTTGAGAGCCGGCGGCGGCTCTCGAGAACAATTCCCAAGCCAGCCTTTGAACCATGTTGTGGCCGGAGGAGGGAACATCATGGCGCGAGTAATCATTCGTCTGGTGATTGTCCAACGTCTGGTGATTGTCCGACTGCTGGTCGTTTTGTGGATGTGGCTTGGAGCATCATGGATGACGCCGAGTCACGTCTCGGCCGAAGGCATTCAAGAGAAGCCAGCCGGCCAGCCTGAAGCTAAGACGGGTCAGCCAGCGAAGGGCGATCTGCAAGCGGTGATCGAAACAGAATATGGGACCATCGTGTTGGAATTCTTTCCCGAGGCGGCCCCACAGCACGTCGCGTATTTCGTTCAGTTGATGCGTGAAGGGTTTTACAACGGAACGACCTTTCACCGCGTGTTGGCCAACGGCTTGATTCAAGGAGGGGATCCACTCAGTCGAAATCCCCGCACGCCGCGCGCCCTGCTGGGCACCGGTGGATTAGACAAGTTGAAGTTCGAACCCAATGATCGCCCGTTCTTCCGGGGCACGGTCGGCGCAATCCTGCGGCCCAAGGAACCAAACAGCGCCGGGTCGCAATTTTTCATCTGCGTGACGGACCAGGCGCAGCTCACCAAACGCTACACCGCCTTTGGCCGCGTCGTTGAAGGCATCGAGGTTGTGGAGAAAATCTCGCAGGTCCCGGCCGATGCCAACAACCTGGCCAAAGAGCGAGTGGTCATGAAATCGGTGACCATTCGGCCGGCCGTTCTCCTCGCTGGAGAAGAAGTAAAACAGTATGGCGTCGTCTTGGAAACAAGCTTGGGCAACGTTTCCATTGAGTTCTTCCCGGAAGCGTCCCGGCATGTCAATCATTTCCTCAAACTTTCAGGAGGTGGGTTTTATGATGGGACGACGTTTCACTTCATCAGGCCCAATGACCTCTTGCAGGGAGGAGACCCCATGACGCGGAACCCTGATCGCTCCTATTGGGGTCGGGGATGGTCAGGCGAGTGGCTGCCAGCGGAGGTCAGTAACATCCTCTTCGAACGGGGGACCGTGGGCATGTCGTTGATGCGACCGAATGATTCGAACAGCGCCAGTTGTCAATTCCTGATCAGTTTGGCGCGCGCGGCGCATCTGGACGGCAAATACACTGCCTTCGGCAAGGTGGTGGAAGGCATGGAGGTGCTGGATCAGATCGCCAAGCTGAAAACCGACGAGAACAAGGCTCCAGTGGAGCCCATCGCAATCCGAAGATTCAAAGTGGTGAAAATCACCAAGTCACCGGTCAGCCATCAGCAGGTGAACGATGAACCCTGAACAGTCCTTTCTCCGGCGCGGGCAAATGGATTTCATCCCGGCCGACGCGAGGGCGTTCAAGAGCGTCGCCACGGCGAACCAGTGGAAGGTGGCCGGCCCTAAAGTAAGCGTTCGACGAACCGCGTCTTGAGCGACGGCTAGAGTTCGCCGATCCTCGGGGTGGGAGGAATGGCGATGACGAGCCAAAGGACGCCAGCGCGCATGACGCGCTTGGTGGCGCAGTGGCGCGCGAGCGGGGAATCAGGGGCGGGCTTCGCGCGGCGCCATCACATTCCCGCGTGGACCTTCTGGTATTGGTGCCGCAAGCTGTCGGCCGGGCCGCGGGCCGAATCCGATGAGGCCGTGGAGAGCATTCCAGTGCTCAAGTAAGACCGAGAGCGCCTTCCTTCGAGTAAGTGTTGCCGAGGTGCTCCAATGTCTTCATCGTGTTCAAGTGGTCCGCGCCGACCACACGCTGATAGAGGGCGGCCGCGCGGAGCAGGATTGTCTCAGCTTCCGCATAGCGTCGCTGCTGGTGGAGCGTGACGCCCAGGGTCGTCATCGGCGCAATCGTAGCGAGATCGTCGGGGCCGTGCGCGCGTTCGGCCCGCTCCAATACCTCTCGTAGCAGTGTTTCGGCCTCCGCCGGACGCCCCTGCCTCTCTTCGGATGACGCCAGCTTTTCCATCGCGCCCAGCGTGGTTCGGTGATCCGGTCCCATGATGCGTCGGCTGAGGGCGACGCCCTCGACGAACACGCGCTCCGCCTCGGCGAATCGATACTCCCAGAGCAACGTGCTGCCAAGGTTGATCAGGGCGGTGATCGCAGCTGGATACGATTCGCAACAACTCGGCGCTCGCCGGCCTCGATCTGCGGCCGCTCGTCGACCACGGCGGTCCGCGCGTGACGAAAACGTTGCTACGGCTTGAGCGGTACATCAAACCTTGTAGCCGTCTCGTGAGCTCGCGGCACATGAACCAGCGGCCGGCGGCGCTGCTCCCGGAGGTCGCGCTGCCGGCCCAGCCGCTCGGCACACCGACGACATGCATGGTCGACCGGCGACAGCACATCGCACCCATGCGGCGCGGCGGATGGGTCTCGCTCGCGCTGCCACAGGCAGTGAAGCCGACGCGGAGCGCTGACTACTCCTCCACGCTACCCTGACGCGCCTTTTCGACGCCGTCTGTTGTCGGGGATGGCATGAGCGGCTCGTCGAGATACCATACCCGCACGAGAAGACTATGGTGCTTCCGCGACACATCGCGCTGACCGCAATCCTTCTCGCAGTGCGAACTGCGCCATCCACCGTTGCGTTCCTCGCTGCGCAGTCCAATCCTGCCGCGAATGTGGACTGGCCGCTGCACAACCTCGACCTGGCCGGTCGACGGTTTTCGACGATGGACCGGATCAACACGTCCAACGTCGCCACGCTCGTCCCGCGATGGCTCTTCCAGACCGGTGTGATCGACGGTGTCAGCAATCAGACGACACCAGTCATCGTGGACGGACGGATGTACGTCACCGATCCGCGTGGCAGCGTCTACGCGCTCGACGCGCTCGACGGACATCTAGTCTGGACGTTCGACGTCACGGACCTGATCGGCGGCGGCGCCAAGGCCGGCTACATCTTCCGCAACCGCGGTGTGTGCTACGCAGATGGGCTCGTCTACACCGCCGCCGGCTCGTTTCTGTTCGCGCTCGATGCCAGGACGGGCAAGCCCGTTCAAAGCTTCGGCAAGAATGGTCAGGCCAGCGTCATCCTCGACGTGATCAGAACGAGGTATCCGGACGCGACGTCAGCGATCACCCTGGGTTACTGGTTCACGACCGCGCCTCAGATTTACAACGGCGTGATCTATATCGGCACCACGCGCAGCGAGAGTCACATCCCGGGCGGCCACCTGCTCGCAGTCGATGCGAAGACCGGGACGGTGCTCTGGCATTTCAACACTATTCCGCAGGACGAGAAGGATCAGGGCTGGTCGGTTGCCGGACCCACATGGGTGGGCGGCGAACGCAATGGCGGCGGGATCTGGGAGACGCCGTCGATCGATCCCGAGCTGGGGCTCATCTACGTCGCTGTCGGGAATCCGTTCGGCGACAGCACGAAGCGCATTGGAACGAATCTGTTCACGGATTCGATCCTGGCGCTCTCGCTCGAGACGGGCACGCTGCAGTGGTACTTCCAGCAGACGCATCACGATGTCTGGGATTACGACTCAGGCAACCCGCCGATCCTCTTCGACATGCAGGTGCGAGGGCGGCGGGTGAAGGCGCTCGCCGAGGCGAGCAAGAACGGCTATCTCTACATCCTGAATCGCGAGACGGGACATCCCGTGCATGTCATCAAGGAACTCCCCGTGCCCACCGACACGTCGCGTCCCGGTGAACGCATGTGGCCGACGCAGCCGATTCCATTCACGGCCGCGGGGCAGCCGATGAAACCGGTGTCGCCGATTTTCCCGGTGGACATCCCGGCGGATCGGCTCGCGACCCGGACGCCCGCGCCGGTGTTCACCCCGCCGGGACCGAACGTGATGTATGCGCCGGGCACCGAAGGCGGCGCGAACTACGGTCCACTGTCGTACAGCCCTCGGACCGGCCTGCTGTACGTGAACGCCGTCGACAGCCCGTTCGGCGCGGGCCGCCCGGCGCGCGGCTATTTCTCGGCGTTCGATCCGACGACCGGCGAACTCGTGTGGCAGCGGACGTTCGACGGCTGGGGTCAGGCGGGCTCGGTCGTCACCGCCGGCGGTGTCGTGTTCGTCGGCACCGGCAGCAACGTCGCGGGCTACTTCTTCGCCTACGACGCGAAGACTGGCGACCTCTTGTGGAAATTCAACACGGGCGCCGGCATCTTTTCGTCGCCCGCCGTGTATATGGTGAACGGCGAAGAATTCGTGACCGTCGCGTCTGGCGGCGCCGACCGCGGCCGTCGCGGCGGAGACTTGATTCTGAGCTTCGCGCTCCCGCCCCGAACCCGCTGACCGGGCATGGGACCTGGGACGACAGTAGTAGGCCTGAGACGTGGTGTGGCGCGCAGCACCACGTCGTGATCCGCGCGAGCGTCGGAATGACGAGGGCGAAATGAGGAATTGGACGGCAGCGTTCGCATCGAGGACGGGCGATGCCGTCGAGCTGACGTGAAGTGTGACGTAACTCATTCACAACACCGCGATCGACGGACGATGATGGTGTTCGACCAGCAGTACTCGTTCACGCCCAAATCACTCTGTCGTGGGATCTTCGTCGTCATCTATCGCCTTGGGTGGATCTTCCGCATCACGACTACCAGCCAGGAGGTCGCAGGTTCGAGTCCTGCTGGGCCCGCCAGCCTTCGCTCGCGTTCGATGACCACGCGAGCTACGGTTGCCAAGCCACCTGGCTACACGTGAACTTCCTCCTCGCACACCTACTGCTGGCTCGTTGCCGACTTTGATCGATCCTCGTACGGCCGCAGGTGCCATTCGAAGAAGGCCCACGTGCGGTTCCAGGAATCGCGCTGCTCGGGCGTGTCCATCCGTTCGAGCGTCTTCAAGTCGGTCCGCCGGCTGAACGTGTGGCCCCCGCCTGACGATCCCGGCGGCGGATCGACGTAGATCTTCGTTTCCGCCAGATCGGGCTTGCGCGATCGCAGAGCGTCGATCATCTGCTGATCCTCGACGAAGTTCACGTCGGTGTCATTGGTGGCCACGTGGACGAGGAGTGGGACCCTGAGCTTGTCGACGGTGTAGAGCGGCGAGCGGCGGATGTACTCGTCCGGCTTCTCGAACGGCAGTCCCTGCAGCCGCGTCTGCGTCGTGTAATCGCGCTGGTAGCTGGGGCCTTTGTAGGAGAGGCGGAAGACGAGATTGGTGACCGGCACGATGGCCGCGGCGGCCTTGAACGGATGCTCGTCGCGGAACACCGAGTGCAGCGTGATGAAGCCGCCGTGGCTCCACCCCATCATGCCGAGCCGATCGGGATCGACGTGGGGCAGCGCCTTCAGATAGCTGACTGCGCTCATCGTGTCCTCGACCTCGTAGCCGCCGTAGTCGATCGCCTTGTGAAACGCCTCGCCGAATCCCGTGCTCCCGCGGTACTCGGGCGTGATGATCACGTAGCCGCGCTGGACCGCTTCCTTGATGAACGGGAAGTAGAGCACGTCCATGTTGCCGTGGACGCCGCCGTGCACCCAGATCATCGCCGCGTGCCCTTTCGGCCCGCGCTTCTGCAGCGGCTGGAAGAGGTACGCCGGGATGTCGAGATCGCCGACGCTCGACCGGTAGCTCACCTTCTGAAAGTCGATCACGCCCTTCGACGCCTCGGCGAAGCGTGCATCGGTCTTCTTCTTCTCGTCGATGTCGCGTTGGAAGTCACGCCCGAGCGAGTGATCGTCGGGATTGTTGCTGGCGTACAGCTTTTTCGCGCGCTCCGGATCCATCTTAGGTTCCGGACGCTGCCGCTGTTGCGCTGCGCCGGGCGGTTGCGCCGCAAGGCGTGGACCGGCGGACAAGACGACGACCGCCGCAACAGCGGCGGCCAGCCAATGAGACGATTGCAGACATCTCATAAATTTCCTCATCAGCGATTCGATGCGAACGTCCGCGTGTGCTTTATTCACTGGCGGCGGGGCCCCACGGGCACCCCAACGCGGCTGCCGCGTTGGGGACCCCGCCTGGTCGCCGCGAACTAACGATGACACCTCGCCTCGGATTCACAGTCCTCGGCTCGGCGCGCCACCCCAGCGCGGCTGCCGCGCTGGGGGCCCCGGTGTGGCCGCGGGCGCTGCCGTCACGAGGTAGCCGTCGATTTCGCGCGTGGCTTCGACGAGCGTCGATTCGACCGCGTTGCGGCCACGAAGGAGCTCGGTCTCGAGGAACCCGTACGTATCGGAGTCCTTCGGCAACGCCTTCAGCTCACGCGCGCGCGCCAGCAGCGGGAGAACGGGCACGTTCGCCGCCGGATCCTGGTCGAAGCGGCCCGCCTTCGTGTACAAGCGCGCGTTCAGCTGGTGCGTCACGCGGACCAGCAGCTTGTTGAGGGCGGCGCGGTTCTTCGCATCCGATGGTCGCGGCGCGCCATCGAGCCGCATCGCAGCCGCGAGCAGCGCCGCCGCCGCGCGATTGGTCGACTGCAAATCGAGGGCGCCGCCGGCTGCCGTGCCGATCTCTTCGAGCGCCTTCTGGAACGACGTCGCAACTGGCACGATACGCAGCGGCAGGTTCGGCAGCGTGGCCATCGAATACAGCTGCGCCACGCGGTAGCGCGTGTCGAGCGCGCGCCTCAGGCGGCGTCTTCGACGTGAGCATTTGTGCGAACTCGCGGCTGTATCTTGCGGCATGTGAGGTTAGCGGCCGGCTTTCTCGACAAACGTGCATTGCTCCAATTCCCGATGTACGCGGCAGGCCAACGCCGGTGCGCGGCTGATCAATACGATCATCTCCAGGATGCCGCGATCCTGTCGTGTGTCGCCGGCAAAAATCAACCCGCAGCGAGGCGGACCGAGTTCTGGCGAAAGACAGGCCATACGGGCATATGATTCACCGTGGAGGATCGTCGATGAGAGTGCTCACGGTGCTCGCGTTGTCGGTTGCCTTCGCATTTCCCCAAGGAGCTGCGGTGCCGCGGGCCGCGGGATGCGATCCCGCGGGGAATGTCCAATTCATCTGCGGTCTCGTCGGTCCTGAAGATCTTGTGCTTGTGCCCGGGTCAAACTGGGTGATTGCCTCTGGAGATGCGGCTCCTGGAGCAATGACGTTGGTGAACGTCCAAGACAAGACCACGACCGCTCTGTACCCAAGCGCGAACCTCAAACAACGCCTCGACGCTAAGACCTACGATTCGTGCCCGGGGCCGATCGATCCCGAAGAAAAGGACAAGTTCAGGGCGCATGGCCTCTTTCTTCGTTCTGGCAGGAACTCCCTCCATACCTTGTACGTGGTCCATCATGGCAACAGGGAATCGATCGAGGTGTTCGAGCTCGACGCCCGCTCGAAGGCGCCCGCGTTGACGTGGATCGGCTGCGCGGTGGCGCCAGACCCGGTGGGTTTGAACTCGGTCGTCGCGCTGCCCGAGGGCGGTTTCGCAGCAACGAACTTTCAACCGCGGGGCGCTGCTCGTGGACGAGCGAACATGCAGGCTGGCGAGAAGAACGGCGAGCTGTGGGAATGGCACCCAGGCGCCGGCTGGAAAATCGTCCCGGGCAGCGAGGCATCAGGCGCGAACGGCATCGAGATTTCGAAGGACGGCAAGTGGTTCTATATGGCCGGGTGGGGAAGTCAGACATTCATTCGGTTCTCGCGCGGACAGACGCCTGTGAAGCGAGACGAGATTCCGGTCGGCTTCCGCCTCGACAATCTCAGATGGGCTCCGGACGGATCGCTGCTGGGTGCGGGCCAGGAGATTCCGGCGACTGGAGGGTTCGCCATGGCGACATCGCATGTGATCAAGATCGAACCGAACACCTTGAAGGTGCAGGAGCTCATTCGCTATCCCTACAACGACGCGTTCAACTTTTCGACGGTGGCGATTCAGATCGGAAGGGAGATCTGGGTGGGCTCGGTACGCGGCGACCGCATCGCGCGGTTTCCGGCACCTTAGCCTTAAACCACGCTGTGCCCACCAAAAGTCCGATCTATTGCAGCGGTTGATGTTGCGGCCGACCCCGATGCTTCCCGGTGACGATGTCGATGCTCCTATCGCGCGCTCCTGACGCCACGAGGATTGGAGCGTTCGCACGCAGCGCTCCGGCTGCGTTGGCGTGATGTCGTCGTTCGAACCAGACCTCGAAGCGCCGTGAGAAGCGCCGCGGCCTGCTCGGCCGCTTACGCACGAAAACGATAAGACGACGACAGCAAGGGCGAACGATGAGATCGTCGTTCCACCGATGCCAGGCGTGGGCTCGCCGGGAACCTCGGCGCGTTCACCGGGATCGTGCAGCGCGCGCAGAACATCGACACGCGGACGGACGTATTCCCTTATTGATGCAAATTACACCGCGCGAGCTCGCCACGCTTCAGCTGATGATGGACGGCAAATCGGACCGTGAGATTGCCGTCAGCCTCGGCATCAGCGAGTCCTCCATCGACACGCACCTGCGGGACCTCTTCGCGAAGCTTGGCGTCACGAGCCACACCGAAGCCATTGGAGCCGCGACGCGCCGCGGGCTCGTCGGTTGGGAAGAAGGCTCGCGACGCGAGGCGGCGTCTCGTCTCCGTCAGGAATGCAAGAGCAACCACGACGCGCGAGCGTCATGAAGGCACGGCCTGCATGGCTGTAGCGCTCCGCAGCGCGCCTTCGCGACGCGGTGCGTTCTGATCACGTGGTCGCAACAGCCGCCGGTCCGCGAATCGCTCGCTTCACCAGGTTCCGCATCAGCGGCACTTTGTACCCGTTGTAGCGTAGCGCGACGGCACCTTCCACCGCCATGCGTCCGGCGATGTCCGCGGTCTGTTCATCGCGCGGTTTCCCGATAATCGCCGCTTCGACGCGGGCGAGCCGCTTCGGCTTCGCCGCGACGGCGCCGACCACGAGACGCGCGCCATCGATCCTGCCGTTCGAGAACCTGATCGCCGACGCGACATTGACGAGCGGGAAATCCCAGACCTGACGGTCGCGCACCTTCTCGAAGTAGAACTGCGCGCCCGCCCAGGTCGCCGGAATGCGAATCGAGGTCAGGAGATCGCCGGGTTGCAGCACCGTCATCCGCGTGATGTCGATGCCGGGCCCGACGAAGTAGTCCTCTGCGTTCACCACGCGTTCGCCGCGTGTGCTGCGGACGACCATCTGCGCGTCGAGCGCGACGAGCGCCGGCGCCGTGTCCGATGGGCTCACGGCCACGCACCGATCCGCGTCGAGAATCGCATGCTCGCGGTTGACCGCCGTTGGTGTGTCGGCGTAGCAGACGTTGCCGCCCGCGCGGTAGCAGTTCCATCCGCCGCGGTAGTACCAGCACCGCGTGTCCTGCGACACGTTGCCGCCGATCGTGCCCTGATTGCGAATCTGCGGCGAGGCGACCAGCTCCGCGGCTTCGGCGAGCAGGCCGAAGCGCTCGCGGACCAGCGGATGCCGGACGACCTCGACGAGCGGCGTCATCGCGCCGATCTCGACGCCGCCGTTCACGTCTCGAATGCCCACGAGCTCCGGAATCCGGCTCAGATCGATCACGGAGCGTGGCTTCTTCAGCCGATCCTTGAGCCAGTCCATGCTGTCGAGACCGCCGGCGAGCACCCAGTAGTCGTCGCGGTACTTATCGGCGAGCCGCACCGCATCATCGATGCTCGTCGGTTGAAACAGCTCGAACGCCGGAATGATGTCGCGAATCACGGCCATCTCGGTGCCTCTCTGTCATTGCGGATTGAGGATTGCGGATTGCGGATTTATTGTCGATTGAATCGACAATGAATCTGCAAATCAAAAATGAATCCGCAATCCGCGATCCTCAATCCGCAATACACGTTTCAGATATGTGCCGTCAGCGGCTCCTGTACCGGTTTCCCCGCATCCAGTGCCGCGAGCAGTGTTCCGACCATCACCGGCGCGCGATGGAAGACGTCGTCGCCCACGGCATCGGCCAGTGCGTTCAGCACCGCGCAGCAGCCCGCCGCGACCGGCGGTTCGCCGATGCCGCGCGCGCCGACCGGCGTTTCGGGATCGGGAATGTTCAGCGCGTCCCACGCCATCTTCTGCGGCGCATCGAGGATCGTCGGCGGCTTGTTGTGATGGAACCGCTTCGCGACTGGCAAGCCGTAATGCTGGTCGTACACCCAGTGCTGGCCGATCGCGTGGCCGATGCCGAGCATCGATCGACCGAGCACCTGACCGCCGAGCGCGTGCGGATGAATCACGGTGCCGACGTCCGCCACCGCCACGTAATCAACAATGTGGTATTTCCCCGTTTCGACGTCGACCTCGACTTCCGCGAAGGCGGTGACAAAGGAATGCGTCGCTCCATCCCGCGGATACGTGTCGCGCGCCACACCCATCAGACCCTGACCCGCCAGCGCTGTCGCCGAGGCTTTCGTGAACGCGTTGATGTCGTCCGGCAGCTCGTGACCGTCGAACTTCCCGCCGAGCTCGATGGCCTTCTGCGCGGCCTGCGCCAGCGTCATGCTGCCACCAGGACCGGAGACGCGCTCGTTCGCGACTTTGTACTGGTCGGGATTTCCACCGTGCGTGCGCGCGGCCATCTCCTGCAGCTTCTTGATCGCGTCGGTTGCCGCCGCGTGCGCCGCGCGCGTATGCGCGTGCGTCGTCTGACTGCCGCCTGACACGCAGCTCCACGGAAGATTCCGGCCGGTGTGTCCCCACGTCAGCTCGACCTTCTCCCACGGCATGCCGACCATCTCGGCGGAGACCCGATGGCAATCGCTCATCGATTCCGTTCCGAGATTGCCGATGCCCGACTGGATGTACATGCGGCCGTCAGGCTTGATGACGAACAGGCCGTCGTACCCGGTCGACCCGGCGACGAACGCGCTCGTCGCCACGCCGTAGCCGCGAACTTTCGACCCCTGACGCTTGCCGCCCTGCGCCTTGCGCTCGTGCCACCGGAATATCTCCGCGCCGCGATCGAGCGTCTCCTTCACGAACGCGCTCGTCGCATACGCGCGCTGACCGCGCGGGTTCGCCGGACCGAATTTGGCTTTTCCTTCGGGCGCGTTGACCCGATGGATGGCCACTTGATCGACACTGAGCTTGCGCGCCGCCTT
>MNEX01000017.1:2004-18415 GCA_001917905.1 Acidobacteria bacterium 13_1_40CM_65_14 | reverse complement strand
CCGTCGTGACCGCCGTGATCGGTGTACGGTCGAAAGTTCTCGCGCACGTGATCGGGACAGAACAGCGCGGCGCCGCCGGGCGCGCAGTGCACGGACGCGGTCTCAATCGCCGCCCGCAAGTCTCCCTCCGTCGTCATGTAACAGACGGCATCGTGGACGAAGACGCAGTCGAACTGACGCCCGAGCCGGACGCTGCGCATATCGCCTTCGACATGCTCGCATTCCGGGTTCAAGCCGTGGCTGACCTCGAGCATGCCGGGAGAGCGATCGACGAGAACCACGCTGAATCGCGCCTTGAGGAATGAGGCATTGTTGCCGCCGCCGCTGCCAAGCTCGAGAAGCGTCCGCGGCGATCGTTCGCACGCCTCCAACAAGGTTCGTTGATAGAACGCCGCCTCCTCGGCGTAGTCCTCTGGCGCCGACATCAGCGGCCACCACGCCGCCAGATCGCTATAGAGTTTCGGCATGTCTGTCACGGACGCGATAGGCGACGTAGACAGCGACCACGAGATCGAAACTGACGCACGGGACCGTATACCAGACAGGAGCGAACGCGCGTCCCGGTCCGACGTAATGAAGCACGATGTCCCACACGGGATGCAACGCCCATGCTGCGACGATCCACCACGGTGACCCGCGCAGACCGGCCCAGCTCACCGCGCCGTAGAGACCTACGCCGGCCAACTCGACGAGCAGCCAGGCCGGACGCTCGCGTGCGAACGACACGTATGCCAGCGCGACAACGATCAACCCGATGACGAGCCATCGCCGGGTATGACGTCGAAACCCAAAGGCGACCAGCAGAAACAGCGCGCCGAGAACCACGCCAATCACGAGCAGGACGGCAGCCTGCATCAGCGCCACAGTTCTTCGGCGGGCTCGCCGGGAGACTCCATCTGACGAAGGACCATGCCGTGATAGGCGCCGCGCGCACGCATGAGTCCCTCGTGCGTCCCATGCTCGATGACGCGGCCGTCGTCCATCAACAGGATCATGTCGGCGCGGCGGACGGTGGAGAGGCGATGGGCAATCACGAAGGTGGTTCGGTCGGCGAGCAGCGCGGACATCGACGCCTGAATGAGCTGCTCGCTCTCCGTGTCCAGATTGCTGGTGGCCTCGTCGAGGATGAGGATTTGGGGTGATGCCACGAATGCCCTCGCAATGGCGAGCCGTTGTTGTTGGCCGCCCGAGAGCTTGACGCCGCGCTCGCCGACGAATGTCTCGTACTGGTCCGGCAGGTTGACGATGAATTCGTGCGCGTTGGCGCGGCGGGCGGCGTCCTCGATCGCGGCGTCCGTGGCATCGTGGCGGCCGTAGGCGATGTTGTCCCGCACCGATCCATCGAACAGGAAGACGTCCTGCTGCACGAGTGCCAGCAGCCCGCGATACGTACCGAGGCGAAATTCCCGAATGTCGGAGCCGTTGAGCAGAATGCGTCCCCGCGTGGGGTCGTGAAAACGCGCGACGAGATCCGTCACCGTCGTCTTGCCCGCGCCGCTGCGACCGACGAGCGCGACCACCGATCCGCCAGGCACGACGACGTTGAAGTCGCGAACCACGGGCCGGCCCTCACGATATTCGAACTCGACGTTCTCGAAGTTGATCTCTTGGACGACATGTGGTGCGTCGCGAGCGTCGAGCCTGTCAGGCTTGTCGTCCTCCATCGCCAACACTTCGAACACACGCTCCATCGCCGCGAGCGAGCGCTGAAGCTCGGAGAAGGAATTGACGATGTTCCAGACCGGGTTGAGCAGCAGGAACGTGTACCACTGAAAGGCCATGATGTCGCCGATGGAGGCGCGGCCCACGACGTTCAAGTATCCGCCGTACCACACGATCACGACGTTGACGGCGCCCAACAGGAGGCCCCACGACGTAAAGATGACCATCTCGCGACGATTCGCGAACAACTCTTTGCGCAGCACGGTGTGCCGCGCCCGCATGTACTCGATGAGCTCCCGCAGTTCGCGCCCGAACGCCCTGACCACGCGAATCCCCGAGAACGTCTCGCCCACCCTGCCGTCGATCTGCTCGGCGTCTTTGCGGAGCGAGCGGTAGATGGGCCTGATGCGCCGCGTAAAGGTAAAGCTCATGAGCATGATGCCGGGGATGATCGCCAAGGCCGTCAGCGCCAACCGCCAGTTCAGCGTCAGCAGCACGACCACCGCGATGATCAGACGGATGATCGAGATGGAAGGCGACACGACAGCCAGCTGTAACAGCCCGGCCGTCGTGTCCACGTCGCCCGTGATCCGCGACAGAATCCCGCCCGTCTTCATGTCCCACAGCTTCGGCAACGGCAGGTGCAGCATGCGCTCGAATAACGATCGGCGCAGCGACAGCATCACTTGCGTGTTCAGCAGGCGCTGGCGGTAATCCCTGAGCACGCTCATCACGTTGGAGAGGATGACCACCACGACGAACAGAGCCCCGGCCAGATTGAGCCGGGCGAGGCGCGACGCCGAGTCCAACCCGGCATTCAAGAGCACGCGATCGATGATGAACCGCATGAACAGCGGCTCGATCATCTGCAGTCCTGCGACCAGCAACGCGAGAACGAAGAGCGTGGCGACTGCGTACCGATGCGGCCACAGCCAGCGGAGGTACTCGCGGAGATACTCACGCCGCTTGCCGCGGGCGGGCGGCGGCGAGTCCGGCGCCGGCGCGCTGTCGCCGGTCGACTCCTCGAGTCGCCGGTGCTTGTAGTCTTGAAGGAAGGCCCGATACCGTTGACGCGAAGAGCGAGGAGGCGTCATCGCGGCAACTGGCGTAAGAATCGCTTCGTTCGTTCCGACAACGCGTTCAGCCATTCGAGCTGGATCTGCGCGCCGGTTCGGAAGTACTCCAGGAACGCCGGCGGGAACGCTGAGAAATCTATCGTGATCGCTCCCCAATCCGGACGACCGCCGTCGGCGTCGGGGAATCGGAACTCGCGGGCCAGTTCCCACGAACTGCAAAGCTGACCGGATCGTTCGAGGATGTGGCCGTCTCGCGCCAGCGCGGCGACCGCTCGACCGACAAAGAGCGGCGATTCCGATTCGAGAAAGTTCTTGTCCTTCTTGCCCCCCTCGCGCCAGTTGGCTTCGGTGACGCCGAAGTGTTCCAGCATCGCCTCCGAACGGAGAAAGCCCGGCGTGATGGCGACGGCCGCCACTGCGTGCGGCTTCAGCTCGGCCGCCATGTTGAGGGCGAGCCCCTTCAACGCGAGCTTCACGCTTTGCGACAGCGGATTCCCTCCCGCGGACAGAATGTCGTTCTCAGTCACCTCGACGATCAGGCCACAGCGCCGGCGGATCATGAGAGGAACGGCATGCTTGGCCGTGATGATGTGCGACAGAAGCGCTTGGCGAAAGATCGCCTCGGCGTGTGTGAGGTTCGTCTTCCAAAACGAGTTCCGCATCGCCATCATCGGCTCTTCGCCGGCAACGCTGTTGACGAGCACGTCCAGTCGACCGTGCTCGCGATCGATGCGGCCGAAGAGCGCTTCGACTTCCGATTCAACGGTGTGATCGACCCGCACAGGAATCGCGGTCCCGCCGGCGGCCGTGATCATGTCGGCGGTGTCATCGATCGTCTCGGGTCGGCCGTACGGCGAGAGATTCCCGCGCACGCTGCGGCCGGTGCAATACACAATCGCGCCGGCTTCGCCGAGAGCGCGCGCGATGCCGCGTCCGGCACCGCGCGTGGCGCCGGCGACGACGGCGACATGTCCCGTCAGCGAAGGTGGATTTTCTTTGACGGCCGTCATGGCCGTGAGACGCGTGCCGCCCGGCCGAGCAATTGTTCCAGACGCATCGCGGTCCGAATGACCCTCGCATCCTGGCCGTGGTCCGCGGTCAGCTGAAGACCAAGCGGCAATCCGCTCGCCACCGGCATCGGGATGGTGATGGCCGGTGTGCCCAAGGCGGTCCACGCTGTGTTCATGCGTGAATCGCCGGTCGACGTGAGTCCCAACGGCGCCGGCCCTGTCGCGGCGGGCACGAGGATGACCGGAGTGCTCTTGTACAACTCGGCGACTTTGATCTTGCACTCGGCAACGTATCGCCTGGCCTCGTCGTACCGCGCCACCGGAATCTGGAGGCCTTCGCGAACCAGATTGGCCATGTCCGCGAGCCGATCGCCGTACTCCTTGAAACGCTGCGCATGAAACCGTGCACCCTCGTAGAACATGATCGTCCGCTGCGCGTCGTTGAGTTTAGCGAGCATGCCGGCGATATCGATGGTGCGGATGGCCACGCCGGCGCCACGCAAGCGTTCGACTGTTTTCTGAAACGCCGCCGTCATCGCCGGTTCCACGTCGGGCATGGGGTCAGGCGCCGCGAGCGCAAAGTCTTCCGTCCGTCCCGTGGACCGATCCATCGACTCCCAGAACGCGAGCATGTCGGCGGCCGTGTGCGTGAAAAATCCGAGCGTGTCGAGGCTCTTCGCGAACGGGAACACGCCGTCCATCGAGAGCAGGCCGTAGCTGGTCTTGAATCCGGTCACACCGCAAAAGGACGCGGGCCGCAGCACCGATCCGCCCGTCTGGGTTCCGAGGGCGACGGGCACCATGCTCGCCGCCACGGCCGCCGCGGATCCGCTCGAGCTTCCACCAGGGGTGTGCGCCAAATCGCGCGGGTTACGAGTGGGAGCCGGCGTGCGGTACGCGAACGCCGTACTCTGCGTCTTGCCGAGCAGCACGCCTCCGCGTCGTCGCAGCTCGCGAACAATCGCGGCGTCCGCCGTACCGATTCGGCCTTTGTAGATCGGCGACCCGTATTCGGTCGCGAGACCCCGCGTCTCGATGATGTCTTTGACGCCAAACGGAATCTCGGACAGCTTCCCGCTTCCCGTCGGCCTCTGCGGTAACACCTGGACCCACGCCTGGATGGAATCGTCCATGGCCCGGATCCGCTCGACGCACGGCTGCAGCGCACGCTCGCGAGTCTTGCGAGACGCACTCGCCCACTGACTGAACGTGTCGAGACGCGACGTGTCCGCAGCCACCGCCGTCGCCGCGGCGGACATGGCCAGAAGGAACGTCCGCCGATCGATCCGCCGTTCGAAGTTGGTGTCCATACGTGCGATCCGTCACGCGTATCGCAGCACCGCCACACAATGACATGCGGTGCCGACGAGAACGAACACGTGCCACACGAAATGTCCGTACGGCACGCGCTCTGCAGCATAGAACGCGATGCCAGCGGTGTACGCGACACCGCCAGCAAGAAGCCACAGCCAGCCCGCCACGGGGACGTGCGGCCATAGCGGTCGAATCGCGACGAGCGCCAGCCATCCCATGCCCACATACAGCCCGGTCGAGAGCCGCGGGTACCGGATGCCACTCAAGGATTTCAACGTGATGCCGAGAACCGCCAGTCCCCACACGACAGCCAGCAGCGCCCAACCCGACGTGCCGCGCAGGACGCCGAGTGTGAAGGGTGTGTAGGTCCCCGCGATCAGCAGAAAGATCGCGCTGTGATCGATGATGCGAAACACATGCTTCGCCTTGTTCCTCGGCAACGCGTGATACAGCGTCGAGGCCAGGTACAGCACGGCCACGGTTCCCGCGAACACGAGCGCACCGACGATCTCGACAGTTCCACCACGTCGAGCGGCGGCCTGGACGAGGAGTGGCGTCACCGCAACCGCCGCGAGGAAACCGACGCCGTGGCTCACGCTGTTCGCGACCTCCTCCCCGAGAGAAGGCGCGCGCCTATGGGCATCGTCGCGGCGGACTGAGGGCGTCATGGTCGGAGTGATGACATTACCGCATCTTCGGACCAAACAGCCGCCCGGCGAACGCGCGAATGACGTGCCGGTCAGAACGACGACCGAGAATACCGGGAGTATTTGAGCGAGGAGCAACGCAGCCGGCGGGGATGCATCGCCCGTCGAATGCAGCCAGACTTTCACCACGGGCTGTTAGGCCAAGAACCGCCAGGCCGCCCATGGCCCACGGATGCGGCATCCAGGGAAACCTGATCCAGAGTCGTTCAAGAATGCACTCGACCTCGAACGCGATCGAAACGTGCGCGTGTTCGGCGAGAGCGCTGATCGGTTCCTAACGCAGCGAGATTATCAGGGGAAGGATCCACGCGAGAAACGCGACCGTCAGCGCGAGGTAGACCCGATGTCGCCGGGTCGTCGGCCGCACACCTAGGATGTAGGGCCCAACGATGCACACACCCGCGAGAACCAAGAACCAAGTGCCCGCGGAACGCATCTCGTCCTCCTCTGTTCAGCGTTTTGACGACACGACCGGTGCCCGGCTGCAACGCCTGGTTGGGCGGCCGTTCATCGAGCCACTGATATCACCCGCGTGATCACGAAGCCGTGCTCCGCACTGACAACGTCATGGATGCCATCCACGGGTAAGCCCCAATCCTGGATCTCTTCGACCAGAGACTCCGCGCGGGCGCCTTCTGGTCGCGAGCTTCCGTACGAACATACGATGAGCCGTCCTCCCGGCGCGACCACGCGCTCCAAGAGCCGCTCGAGGTACTCCTGCCGTCGACGGTTCGGCACGTACACCATCTCCGTTCGCACGAAGTCGAACGTCGACGGCGGTTCCCAGAGCAGGGCGTTCCCGATGAATATCCGGTCGCGCCACGGTGGCAGGCGCTGTCGGGCTATCTCCGCCAGCTTCTCCGAGATGTCGAGGCCATAAGGCTCGATGGAGTGGCCACGCTCAGCTGCCCAGCAGACGACGCTTTCCATGAGCAGACCGTTGGCGCACCCGACATCGAGGAACGTACCGTCTTTCTCGACGGGTGCCGCGACCGGGCGTCGAAAACGCTCCCAGTCGCGCTCGTCGCGCCCGAAACCAGACTGTTGGCGAGGATTCGTTCCGGCGAGGTACTTCTCCTCATGGAGCGACTTCTCTTCGTCGAAGAACCTCTTGTCATCGTTGGTGAGCATCGATCGCTGCCTGGTCCGCCCAACGACCTGCCAATGAGCTGCGGCGAGTGCAGACTTGAGGCTCAGCGAGGCCCCTGCTGCCAGACGCCGATGACGTTACCGGCCGGGTCGCGGAACGTCGCCACCCACAGGTCTCCTTCAGGGTACGGCGACGTGACGATCTCGCCGTCGCTTGCCGTGACCCGTTCCAGAATGGCGTCGATGCCATGGACGTAGATGTAGGGCAAGACGCCGGGCTCTCGTGAGACTGCACGACCAGTTACCCACGCGCCGATCATGTCGCCGGTCGCATCCGTGAAGCTGAGGTGATTCATGCCGTCGCCCCGAACCTTCCAGCCGAAGACCTTCTCGTAGAACTTGGCGGAGTCTCGAACATCGATGGCCGGGATCTGCACGTACGAGAGGCGGCCATGCTCGAACAGGTGCATCGCCGCACTCTTGGCACCAGGGCTCTCGCCTTGGGGGTTCTTCGTCACTGGCTTCTCCCCGTCGCTTGTTCGGCCCGCAGCCTACGCGACCTCGTTGAACTCTTCTCTGTACTTTGCCACACCGGACACTCCTGCCATGGCGTGCACATCCAGCACCAAGACCATGAACGCCACATCCGGCACGCCCTCCCATTGGCTCACGAGGCCGTGCATGGAGGCGGGCTCGAACCCGAAACGAGGGTAATACTCCGGATGTCCGACGACGACAACGAACGGACAGCCGCGCGCACGGAGGATGTCCAAACCTCGGTTCACGAGTTGCGAGCCGATGCCCTGCCGCTGGCGATCCGGGAGCACGGCCATCGGGGCCAATCCCATCCCGAGGACTCGTCGCCCCGCGCTCTCGACCACCGCCGACGTAAAGAGGATGTGACCCACAACGGCGTCATCCTCAGCGACCAATGACAGCGAGTCAGGGCAGGCCTGCCGCAGTCTCTCGACGAGGTCAGCCTCCGCCGGCTGCCCGAACGCCAGCTCGTTGACGTGTCGAACCCGGGAGGCGTCTTCAGGTCTCTCGGGGCGGATGGTCATCACGCTCCTCCTGTCGGCCGAACGCGATGGAGTTGAGCTGCGGCGTTCAGCGGTCTTTGTTCAACCACGCTGTTTTGTCGCCGTCTGCGACAACTCCTCGTGAGGCGGCACGGTTTTATGACGACCGCGGTGGGCGAGGAAAGAGTCTCCACGCCCAGACGGTCAGGGCAGCCGTGACAAACGTGAGTAACGCATAGCCCGAGACGAACCAGGGCTCGCTGGCAAAGCGATCCCACATCTCAGGAGTCCTTGCGAGATGCAGCACCGTAATGAGGGCAAAGAGAGTCCCGGTGGTTGTGAGATAGGTTTTCATGTCCGCACCCTGTGTTCAGATGACTGAATCTCGAAATGTCCGCCTGACGCGGCGCTTCAGCCGCGACGCTTCACGATCGCACCAAGCGCCGTCGCGCTGCAAGCGCGGGATAGCCAGCCTTATTGGATGACTTCGGCGAATGCGCTTGGTCACTTCTCGTCCGCACATACGTTACCACCCGTCCTGTCGAGCCTCTCCGGGGAGCGCCGTAAAAGGCTTGAGGTAAGGCGTCAGGTACCGCAGATCGTCTGGGCTGCGACGCGACCGTCCCCACGTGTGAGCAAAGTCGAAGCAGATCTGAATGCCACGTTCTTCCGCCAGGGCAATCGCGCGCCTGAACTGATCGTCTCGGTCGTTCCAGCGAAACACGACGTATTGCCAGAGCACGCGAATGCCGGTTCCAATGGCGTGGCGATGGAAGCGTACGAGATTCGCGAACGCCACCTCGAAACTTCCGCGGATTCGGTAGCGGCGGTAACTCTCTGCGTCGCAGCCATCAATGGAAAAGATCACCCAATCGAGTAGCCGCTCTCGAACGATGGTCGATTCAACCGGTTCGTGGACTTGCATGCCATCGGTGGAGATCGCAATCGTTGTCGTCGGTAGCGTCTGACGAATGTGGCGGAGTGCGTCGACGAGATGTCGATAAAGAAAGGGCTCGCCGTAGTTGAACAAGTCTACGCGTTCGACCCATGGGCCGGCCTCGGTCACGACCCGTTTCAGCAGGTGAATGGGGAGGGTGCCCGTTCTCGATTTCGGGATACGGCCACGCAGCAGCGACGCGCCGCGGCGTCCGAGTTGCGCGGGCGTTCTGGCACTGAGGAGCGGAATCGCGCGGCGGACGCCATCTGCCGCATGTTGCTTCGAGCGACGGAGCCCGTCCCACAGGAGAAACGACACGCCACCGTCGCGGTACGCGTCGCGCCACGTCACGTCGCCCGTAAAATCTCTCACTGGACAGGATAGGCAGCGCAGGTCACACGCGGTCGTCGGTTCGATGGCAAGGAACCGTATCTGCACCGGCGGGTTCTCACCTGGTTCGAACGGTATGCTCTTGAGCGGACATGTCTTGCCGATGGCGGCGCAATAGGAGTCGCCGGTCGAGAGGACGAGACGCCGCAACTCCCGCGCACGCGCGCCGGTGAAGATATCGCTGACGGACTGCTGATGGACATTCCCGATCACGAAGTCACCGCGGCCATCAATAATGCTGCACACGACGTCGCCATTCGCATGCACACATACAAATTCGAATGCGTGTCGGCAGCGAAGGCCCCTGACTTCGTTCATGTCGCGTGTCTCGCTAACGACCGCGTTTCAGCCGCGGCGGCTCATGATCACACCAGCCGCGTCGGCTCCGCTGTAAGGCGCCACATGAACACCGCCACCCTTCGCGCCGTTCTTCACGAATCTGTCGCTTGATGCGCTTCCAATCGATGGACGCGTGCAACCCCAGCCGGCCGACCGCCATAAAGTTGCCCCTGGCTACTGCTCGGCAAGCGGGATAAACAATGAGATGCGATCCTCAGTGCCCACGCCGCGGGAGATATGCCCCTTGCCGGTCACATCTTCCGCAAGAAGGATGTGTCCAGGTCCCAGCGGAATCTTCTTGCCGCCCGCGAGCTCGATTTCTCCTCGGCCGCTCAGCGTAATGACGTACTGCCGGCGCGGGGCGGGGTGCCAGTCCTGGAAGTAGTTGGGAGCCTGGCGCCGAAACTGCAATCCGGTCACCTTGGCCATCTCCGATAATTCGCCGGAACTGCCGCCCGGCGTCAGCTTCACGTCGATCTGTTCGGCATGTGTCTGGCCGTCGGGACCAGTGTAGATTCGTGTGACAACAATCGGTGTCCGCCGCTGGGCCACGATACCATCGTGGTCGGCGCGTGCGTTCCACACAGCGAGAGTGCAGCCGACGAGTACGACGCAGACCACCCGCCTCACCATCGGTCCCATAGTGTCCTCCATCGAAGGTCTTGCGTTGCGATAGGAACTCTGCAACTCGCATCATCATGTGTCGGTCTTAGACAGCGCACAGCACGAAGCTCAGGTCAATCGTTTCTCGAAGCACACGCTTACGGCGTTCCCCATGTACTCACCGAAGGGCGGAATATCGACGTATCCGGCCGATCGATATAGACAGATTGCCTCCGGTTGACCCAACGCCGTTTCAAGCCGCAGCGCCACGTAACCAAGCTTCCGCGCTTGGGCCTCCAACGCAGCCAGGAGCTGTCGGGCGACACCCCGCCTGCGCCACGCCGGCTGCACGAACATCCGCTTGATTTCCCCGACACCAGGTTCCAGTTCACGAACCGCTCCGCAACCGATTGCTTCGCCATCGGCGTGTGCGACAAGAAAAGCCAGGCGATGATCTCTGACGTCTTCTGGACGAAGGCCGTGCAGCGTGATGCCTGGATATCGAGCACGCAGGTCATCATCGAGCGCCCGAATGAGGTGAACGGCATCTCCTGCATCCGGCCGGGCCGCCATGATTTCGACCGCTGAATCCAGCATCGCTTATTCTTTCAGCCTTCGCTTGGCGATAGCTGCCTCAACGGCATCCGCACAGCCCGGGCAAAGAAACCCACGCTCGTCAATTGGCAGGGCCTCCTCCAACACAAGGGGAAGACCGCAGAGCGCACACGCTCTTCCGAGCAAATGACTGTTCTCACTCGTTTCGTGAGCCGCCGCGCCATCCGATGCCGTGCGTTGTCCGTCAGCCTGGGCGTCGTCCGCCATGATGTCAACGCAGGTCTGGACGCACTCGTCGCAGATGTTCACGGTTGGGCCTGCGATCAACTTCCGCACATCGTTCTGGGTTTTATTACAGAAAGAGCAACGAAGCCCTGGCTCATCATGCTGCTCGCTGGTCTTCTGCTTTGTCCGACCGAACATTCTCTATCTCGGCTGTCTAACGTTGCGGGTCAGGCGCTCGCGAAGCGCAGCGGAGCGAGTCGCCTGCAACCCCTGGTTGGCGGTGATTTTTCTTGGTGCGACTAATGCAGCAAAGGTAGCCAATGTTTTCTAACGCTTCCTCACTTTTGCTTCTGCTCTTTCCAAATTGGTGCTGTTGGATTGGTTCTCATCTTATTGCATTCGTAAGATCCTGAATAACATTCTGAACGGCCCAACGCCTGCAACTTGAGCCGGGGCACGTTCCGATCGTTGGTCGGTCGCGCCGTCGGCTCCAGTTGCCTAGCAGCCCGTGCTGAAAGGCTGGCTGCATTCGACAGGCGATGCATCCCCGCCGCGCCCGTCTCGGTGCGACGCCAGCCTTTCACCACGGGCTGCTAGGCAGCCGTCGTGCCCGGAGCTTTCGCTTGACGTCGAAAGCTCGCCAGCAAGCCGCGGGACACTCGCACGGACTCTACTAATTCCAAGCCGGTGCCTTGCGTCAAAATCCGCAGTTGCCCCTCCGTCAAGGCGTCCGGATCACCCGGAAGCTCGGCGACTGAAAGCAGGCCTCCGGGTCGCAGCACGTCCGCGATCGACCCCAAACAAGCCTTCGGATCGGGGACTTCGCCCAGCACGGCCACGAGGAAAGCGACATCGAACGCGCCAGAACGAAAGGGCAGCTTGACGGCATTCGCCTGTGTGTAGCCTGCGTTTTGCACGCCGGCTCGGCGCAGGCGGCGTCGAGCCTTCTGGAGCATTTCGAGCTGGAGGTCTACGAGTTCAAGCCGCCCCTGTGGAATGGCTCGAGCCACATCGATGCTGAAGAAACCTGGTCCTGGTCCCACCTCCAAGACGCGCGATGCGCGCGTCAGATGAAGATGGCGGACGAGCCTGTCAGGTGACAAGACAATCCGCCGCAGCGGGAAGAGGAGCATGATGGCGAGCTGGTGCGGGTATGTGCCCCGGCCGCTGAACCGCCTCCAGACGTCCTTCCACTTTGTCACGTTCAGTCAGGACTGACCCGCGGCACTCGTTCGAAAGATCTCGTACGCAAGACTACTGCGGACGCCTGAACAATCCCCCGTAGACCGCTTTCCCGAGAATGTGCCCCTGCATCGCTTTCAACACGTTCGTGCGCGTCTCGAATGCGTCAGCGGTCGGTTGAACATCGAGCTTGATGTCCAAGGCATAGACCTCGAACATGTAGTGATGCCGCGGACCCGTCGCCGGTGCGCCAGGACCGCGATACACCGGACCGGTGGCACTGACTTGGTAGCTGCCGTCCGACCGCTGCGGGCCCTTGGGAACGCCTTCGGGCAAGCCGCTGGCCGTCGCTGGAATGTTCCACACGACCCAGTGCGCCTGATCATCCGTTGTCCGGTTGCGGACCACATCCATATCGTGCATGTTGAGCACGAAAGACTGCGTGCCTGCCGGCGGATTGGCCCAACTCATCGCCGGTGAGGTCCCTTCGCCCGGTGCGGCGCCTTCGGCCGCCTGGCTGAATTTCACGGGGATCTGGCCGCCGTCGGGGAACGCCGGGATGGTCAACGTCATGGCAGGACCAGTGGCAGCCGGTGCACTAGCGCGTTGTCCGCCGCGCTCTTGAGCCGCGATCGGCATCGCGATGAGCTGGATGATCATCGAAACGAAGAACCATCGCCTTGTCCGCATGCTCTTCCTCCTGAATGTTGAATGCGGTGAAAACAGCGCAGTCGTGATTGGTCGTGGCGAACGTTTCATCGGAGCCCCCGAAAGATCGTCCGTCTCACGGATTGGCATTCACGCGCGGCAGCCCCATGATCGCGCGAGCGGCCGCCGCGTGCAACGTCGGTTAGCCGGCATTTCGATTGTGCGAGCCTCCCGTCACGCACGCTTGCGGGCCAATACGGCTCCAGGAAGTCTTGAAACTCCGACAATATTGCGACCACTGAGTTTGTTTCCGGCTCACGGTCCGCTTCAGCCGCCGCGCTTTACAATCGCACCAAGCGCCGTCGGCTGCAAGCGGGTGCTGGACAGCCGATTGACTACACGTCCGCCAATGTCAGCGGGCGCGGCTGGCGACCGTCAACGTCTGCGAACCCGTACTCCGCCGCCAAATTCGCTGCGACCAGGACGGAGCCGTTCCAGCGCGAGACGTTGGCATCGCCTGCCAACGCTGCCACTGCCCGGCCAATGAACTCTGGACTTTCCGAGTTGCTCAAATCGAACACACCGGCGGCGAGTACGGCCTCCGTGCGGACGAGGCCCGGATAGAGCGACACAACGGTCACACCGTGGGCCTTCAGTTCGTGCGCCATATCCGAGGCCATTTTGTCGGTCGCCGCCTTTGCGAGACCGTACACCGTGTTGGCGATGTACTTCTGGGCCGCCCAAGACGAGATATTCACAATAAGGCCGCGACGCGCCTGGACCATCGTGCGCGCAGCGTGTTGACTCGCGACGAAGGCCGCGCGAACGCCGGCTGTCACCATCGCGTCCCACCGCCACGTCGGCTGCTCCCAGAACGGGGCTGTGAAGGTGAACCGGCCGTCTTCCACCATTCGTTCGTAACCACCCCAAGCGACGTTCACGAGAATGTCGAGTCTGCCGGCAGTCTCTTGGATGTGCCGAAACACCTCGGCGACGGCCAGATCGTCGGTGTGGTCGCAGGTGATCGTCATGATGTCGGGTCCGAGATCTGCGTGCGCAATGCTTCGCCCGGTTGCGAACACTCGTACACCAGCGCGGGCAAGACCGACGGCAACGCCGCGCCCCACCCCGCGGCTGGCGCCGGTCACGAGCGCAACCTGTTTACTCAGTCCGGTCATGGTCACGTCTCCCGGATTTTCGTCACGTGCTTGCACACTGGGCGAGTCTAAGAAGAGTTGAATCGACTCGAGGACTTCGTGTCGGCGTCTGATAACTGCTGGTGCGTCATCCAGGCTCGAGCGGACTATACGCGAACAAAAGGCGAATATCAATGGGATCGCGAACCAATTGCGGGATGAAGATTGACCTATACCGGCACCCGCCGACGTCGGACCGTTCAATGTTGTCTGTGAAAGTTGCTTCGGCTGTCTAACGAATTGGCGTTCACCCGCGGTTTCTCATGGGCAGCCGCTCGCCAATGAACCTTTGATTTGATCGGTCCTACCGCTCAACGAAGCGATAGCTCGCGTGGCTGTCGTAGTCGATTCCGTACTTCTGCTTCAACTTCTCGATGTGCTTGAGGTCGCTCTTGGTGTGCGGGCCCACGCCCTCAAGCGTGTGCAGCAGTGTCTCCTCGAGACAACTACTGAGGCTCATGCGCTTGTACTCGGCTAGCTCGTGGAGCAGAGCGGCAAGACGCCTCTCAAGGCGCACTGGTACATCGACACGCTCAATCTCAAGGGGAGGCCCGGCGTTGAACAGGTGATGTCCGAACCCGAGTGCGTACCCGTGCAGATCCCGGACCCTGTAGTCGCGCAATCCGTAGGGCCTGTCCCCGGGCGCCTCCACGATGTCGACGCCATTGGCGCGCTGGAACTCGTAGAGTTCGTCGGCGTTGCCGACCACGAAGTACACCGAGCAACCTTTTGGATTGGGTGCGCCCTGTTCCAAGAACATTTGCACATTGCCTAGGTTCACGCCCGCCATGCCCGGCGGATCCCCCCACGTGAAGCCCAGCCGAAAGCCCAGTTTCTTCGTGTAGAAATCGACCGCGGTAAGGACGTCGCTCACGGACAAGGCCGCGTGCTGTTGCTCGCAGTCAACTTCGGGGGCAGTGGGCGCAGTCATGGGATCTCCTCACTCCGGCAGCGTGCAATCGCTCGGATGCTCGTGGCGCCTAACGACTCGCGCTCACCCGCGGCCGCGCCACGCGCGGTCTCCAGCGGCGTCGCGTGCAGCGCGGTGTCAGGCGGGCCGAAGGATCGAGAGATAGGACCGCCATGGTCCTACCGCCGTCGAGTACTGCCGTGCCATCACGCGAACCACCTGACCAACGTGACTCAAGTCGTGGGCCACCCATGTCGCGAGATGCTGCCCCAGCGTCACCACACCGAACTCAGGGTGCCTGCCGTGGCGTGCCAGGTCGGCGTCCGTCAGACCCAGCGCGACTAGGTGATCCAGGTTCTCGGTCCTTAACCGACCGAACGTGTCGAGCAGGTCATCGAGCGAGCGCCCTTGCGATGCGGTGAACATCGCCTCACGATCAAACGCCGGAAAGGGAACGGCGTCGCCATGTTGGAGCATGTGTTCGACGCGCGGGATCCAGTCGGTGCGTTCGCCGTGAATCAGATGCCCGACGACGTCGAACGGAGTCCAGGTGCCGGGGCCCTCGGCTGCTGCGATCCACGGCCCGGGAAGATCCAGGAGCAGGGCGCGCAGAACCGTTGGCGTTCGCCGAAGAACTGGCAGCGCCTCGTCAAATTGAAACTCCACTGCTTCCCTCCGAACGTCCTGCCGGTGTGCTCGCTCCGCCTAACGGACGGCGCTCAGCCCCAATCCACGCGAGAACTTTGTACTGACTGGCGTCGTCCAGCTAACGTTTCCGAATGAGCCGCGCGCCTCGGCGATGTGACACGCGACACGTCGGCGCGTCGGCTCCATTCGGATGACTCTTAGCGCATCGCATCGGCGCCGATTAGATGCAAAGCCAAAGATGCCTGCGCCTCAAAAAGTGACGACGTGGGCGATGCCGGCGACTGAACGAATCGTGCAATCGCCGACGAGGTTTCGAAGGCGCGTCTCAGAGAAATGCTCAGACCGAAATCCGCCCTCCGTCATCAGATACTCTGCCGACTCCTCCACCACCACGTGTCCCAACCGGCGATACCATTCGCGCCTCGCCGGAATTGAGGCTTCAGCATAGACCGACAGGAGCCGCATCTGAGGCTTCGGAGCCAGCCGCCGCATCTCGTTCAGAACACCCGTCTTGTCGCTCATTGTGCCCCAAGTGTTTGTCAGGCACGTTGCGACGTCAAAACACGCCCGGATGGGGAGACTGGTCGCGTCACCGGTTACGAAGTGCAAACGGCCCCCACCGGCGCGGCGATGCGCCTCGACGATGTAGGTGTGCTCATAGTCCACTCCTACGCCGATTCGCAGACGGTCGCGCAGCATGGCGAGATGCCGTCCAGTGCCACACCCAACATCAATCACTGTCATCCCGGCGACGATCATGTCGTCGAGGAGCTCAATCTCCGCCTGCAAGAAGGCGCGGATCTCGGGCGGTTGGGTAGCCGGATCCAAGGCTCGATTCAACAAGCCAGCCGCGTAGACTTCGTCGTTCGACATTGATCCTCACAAGGGCGGGCGGGATTCG
>MNEX01000017.1:0-1966 GCA_001917905.1 Acidobacteria bacterium 13_1_40CM_65_14 | reverse complement strand
TAAAACGTCTCGTCCTTTCAATTCCAGCCGGTACGGCATCAGGCGTGCGATCTCTGGGTCTTGCAGGATACCAGGAGCAAAGGTCGAAGTTGTAGTGACGAGACCCTTCGAGACGTTAGGCTCCAACGTCAGGACGCCGACCATCCCACGGACCTCCTCGGCCGTCACAACGTGTCGAGGGCGATACGCCTTGACCTGCTCGAAGAACCGCACTGACCCGAGCCCTTTTGATGTCGCGATGACATCTCGACCTTTGTCATTACTCCTTGGAGTCAAGGTCACGTCGAAACCCTGCTGCTTGTAAGCAGCTGCGATGATCTCCTCCCATTGCCGCCAATCAATCTCGTAGATCGATTCGGGTGAGCGGCTAATAAGCTCGATGATCTCGAACCACGGTAACGCAACGGCCTCGACGAGCTGCCCTTCTGTTGTCTTGTCGCCTGGGATGATCACCGCTTGCAGCAATAACGATGGCCCGTCGAGCAAAACGTTGTTGTTCTGTACAGACGTTAAGAGCGCAGCCATTTGCGGGCGCCGCTGCGCGAACGGAAAGCGGGATGGCCCCCGCCCAAAGAATCCACCCGGCATAATGTGCGTCCTTCCCCTCGACGGCCTAACGTGCGGCTTCAGCCGCGGCGGCTCACGACCTCACCAGCCGTCGTCGACTGCAAGCCGATGTTAGCCAGCCGTTCACTCATTGAAACGGACGACACGGCGCTCCAAGTCTTGTCGCTAACTAAGGTTCTCGGGAATACGCAGCGTTGCCTTTCGCGAGCCACTCCCCAGCCTTTGCCCAGATGGCTTGGATGCCGGCCTCCGAGTCAATGGTGGTAGTTGACTCCCGAAGGAGCGCGTATTTGTCGGCGATTTCTTTCGCCTGCCCGTAGTCGCTCAGATACCGACTTTTCTCAATCTTCAACGCCCACAGCAAGAGGCTGTCGCGGTAAATCGGGACGGCCTCAGCATAGCAGTCGACAACTTCTCGCTCGGCTGGGGTCAGCGACTTGTCACGAGCGATCGACAGTTCGGTGTTGAACTGCTGAAGCAACTCCGAGAACTTCTGGTAGTTCACACCCACTCCCGCACTGGATTCGATGGTCTTCGCGGCTCGGTAAGGCCGGCTCAAGCTTTGTCTTGTCGATGCGCACGGGGGGTGTCCCAGTCCGACAACCGACAGCGCACACACAAAGTACCACGACGGCAACGAGCATTGGTCTGTGTATCAACGGTATGGACTCCATGGAATTGTTTCGGACTGGCGTCTGACTAACGGCCTAGCCCTCACGCCCAAAGCTGGCGTCCACGAACATGCTCCTGATCAATTCTTCCAAACCTCTGCAATAACACCGCTCTTCCGAGCTCGTTCGAGAGCTGCGGCAAACACGTTGAAGTATGGCACCACCGCGAACCACAGTTCGCCATTAGGCTTCGCGAACATTCCAAGTCTTCGACCGTCTGGATCTCGGGTCGTCAGCGTGACTCCACCGCGGTCCGCTTTAAGGAAGTATTGATGGACGAGACCATTTCGGACAACATCGTAAAAACGCGTGTTGCGGCCCTGAAAGGAAAGGGGTAGCGCGAGCAAGTCCCCGGTCCCCATGTACTTCACGAATTTGGCGAAGCACTTGTCGTTCGCCACGCGGCGGTCGCCTCCGAAAAATAGCTGGCGACCGCAAACCTCCGTGTAGCACACAAGCCCAGAGGCGGCCAGGTAATTGCAGCACGCCTGCGCAGCACTCGTGATATCCGAGACCATTCCGTTGTACGGCCACGGTAGACGCCTGGCGAGCGCGCGTTTCGATCTTGCGTCGAGATCACGGAGAACCATCGCGCCAGGATGTCGGCTTGGCATTCTACAAACCTCGTCTGGCTAACGTCGCGCGATGAGCCGCGGCGCACGCGCGTCAGACGAAAGCGCCGACGGCTCCATCGCGTGGATGCTCATTCAGCCCTCCCCCTGCACCTA
>MNEX01000302.1 GCA_001917905.1 Acidobacteria bacterium 13_1_40CM_65_14 | reverse complement strand
GGATGCATCCCGTCGAAAGCGCTGCTGCACGTCGCGAACCTGATTGACGAGTCGCGCCACGCGAAGGCGTGGGGCGTCGAGCTCGGCGAGCCGAGGATCGATCTCGCGAAGCTGCGCGACTTCAAGAACAACGTCGTCAAGCGGTTGACGAGCGGCACGGGACAGCTCGTCAAGCTTCGCAAGGTGCAGTACCTGCAGGGCCTGGCCGAGATCGTCGACGCGCATAGTCTGAAGGTGAAGCTCGCCGACGGTAAAGAGGATCAGATTCAGTTCGAGCACGCCATCGTCGCGACCGGATCGGTGCCGGCGATTCCGCCGATGCTGAAGCTTGACGACCCGCGCGTGATGGATTCCACCGCCGCGCTCGATCTGCCTGACACCCCGACATCGCTCCTCGTCGTCGGCGGCGGCTACATCGGCCTCGAGCTCGGCACCGTCTACGCCGCGCTCGGCAGCGCGGTGACCGTCGTCGAGATGACGCCCGGGTTGCTGCCGGGCGCCGATCGCGATCTCGTGGACGTCCTCGCCAAGCGCGTCACGCAGACGATGAAGAGCGTGCTGCTCAACACGAAGGTCACGCAGATGAAGGCGGAAGGCGCCGGCATTCGCGTCGCCTTTGAAGGCGACCCGGGGAGCAACGTCCAGGTCTTCGATCGCGTCCTCGTCGCCGTGGGACGCCGCCCGAACTCGAAGATCCCCGGCCTCGAGAAGACGCAAGTGCAGGTCGATCAGCGCGGCTTCATCATGGTCGACGAGCAGCGCCGCACGCACGAGCCGTCGATCTTCGCCATCGGCGACGTGGTCGGCGAGCCGATGCTCGCGCACAAGGCGTCGCATGAAGGCCGCGTCGCCGTCGAAGTGATGGCGGGCGAGAACGTCGCGTTCGCGCCGCGGGCGATTCCGGCGGTCGTGTTCACCGATCCCGAGCTGGCGTGGGCGGGCCTGACCGAAGCGCAGGCCGCGAAAGAGCATCGCAAGGTGACGATCGCGAAATTCCCGTGGGGCGCGTCAGGCCGCGCGATCACCCTCGATCGCACGGACGGCTTGACGAAGCTCGTGCTCGATCCGGACACCGAGCGGCTGCTCGGCGTTGGTCTCGTCGGTCCGGGCGCCGGCGAACTGATCGCCGAGGGGGTGCTCGCGATCGAGATGGGCGCGACGGCGACCGATCTCAAGCTCACCATCCATCCGCATCCGACGCTCACCGAGACGTTGATGGAATCGGCCGAAGTGTTTTTCGGTCAAGCGACGCACGTCTATCGGCCGAAACGCGGCTAATCCGACGATCAACGCAGAATCCGCAGAACACGCAGAAAGAAAAAATTCCTCTGCGAGTTCCGCGAGTTCTGCGTTGAATGTCGTCAGAATCGGTAACGAACGCCGACCCCAAAGCGGCCCGCGTTCTGGTCCTCGTTCCCGAGCAGCCTGAACATCCGCAAGTCACCCTCGACCCACAGGTGCGAGCGCACACGAACACCGACGCCGCCGCCAATCGTGAGGGCGAGGGCGTTCGACGAGGTCTTGATCGGTTGGGTGATCGTCCGGATCGGAATCGAGGGAATGGGAACCGAGAGGCCCAGGGCCGTCAGGTCTGCCAAACTGTAGATGAACGGATTGTAGATGTAGTCCGCCGTGTGGCGCACGTTCGAGATGCCGCCGCCGGCGACGAAGTATGGATCGAGACGATCGGCGGTCGTCGGGATGTGCACGCGGACGTTGTTGGTGAAGATGACGGCGCGGCCGCGCTGATTCGCGAATCGCGGCTGCGGAAAGATGGTCGGAAAAATAATGCTGCTCGTCACCGACGAGGATGGCGACGTGAGAACCGAAATCGCCGATCCCGTCACGCCAGCCGAGGCGAGGATCCTCGCGCCGGGGAAGTCCGACTTCAGCGTCGGAACGGCGGTGGATTCGATCTCGAGCCCTGCGACCCGGTTCAACCGGTATTCGAACGACCCGGCAAACGACCACGAGGTGCGCGACTCCATGTTCGTCGCCGACGCGCTGCCGCCGGCGCTCGCACCGCGATCATCTTGCGCGAACGCCGCGCTCGGACACGCCAGAACCAGAAGAAGGACGGCTGCATGGAATCTCATGCCCCCCAGTGTAACGCTCGGCTGAAGCCTTCCGCCTTCGCTCGCTGACATTCGCGAGCTACGGCGGACAAGTCCCGCCCTTCGCTCGCTGACATTCGCGAGCTACGGCGGACAAGTCCCGCTACGTTCAGCCCTCAGCCCTGGTGACGGCCCCTGTCGGCGTCCAGCGGAGAAAGGCCGCTGCCACCAGCGACTCGATGACCGCGCGGCACGTCTCCTGCTCGAGGCCCCACAAGCGCGTCGCCTGCGCCGGCGTCAGACGCAGCCCCGGCATTTCGTGAAATTCTTCCTTCACCCGCCGAACGATTGGCTCGAGATCCACGTCTTCCTCGTTTCATTTGTCTTCAGCGGTTCTCATCGTTCTCGTGAACACGTCGCGTCTGACCTGAAGTCCCGCCTGTTGGGCCGCGACGGTCTCGAACGTGCGGCCGCCGCCGGCGTGGCCGCCGGTGTCGATGCCGACCCGTGTGTAATACGCCGCCAGCGAGCGCGCGTCGACAATCGACGGCTCGCCGGCGATTTCGAGGGCGTGGTGCAGCTCGTGTCCCAGCGTCGCGATCTCGTCGAACCTGACGCGGCCGCTCGCCAGCTCGATCACGAGATAGCGGCGGCCCGCGATCACCGACAACATGCCGATCCATCCATGGACCTGGGAGTCGATGAATCGTCGATACCGGATGTAGACGACGACGTCCGAATGCTCCAGGCGATCGACCATCGCGTGCACCAGGGGCGAGCGTGCGGCCGCGTCGGCGAGGAGGTCGCGGGCGTCGGAGGTTTGGGGGCGCACGTGCGGCGGAGGCGTCCACGGATCCTCCGCGCGCGCCGGCGCAGCCGCGATCACGACGACCGCACAGGCCGCGACGATCGCGACGAACCACGGGCCATGTTTTGCGTTGGGGACGTTGCGGTGTGTGCGTTCGATCGAAGACGGCGCCGGCATGTCACGCTGGCGAGCAAGATGCAGACCACGAGTCGCAGGAACGCACCGCACGAAATCAGGCGTGTTTTCAGCGGTCGACGCGAGGCGGCGATCCTGATTCAGACAATCACGTAGGACGTGGCTGAGCGGCAGACAAAAACGTAGGTTGACCCCGGGAGGCCTGGGTTGCAGTCGAGAGCGAACGCGACAACAATGTCTGCGTTGAGACCGAAGACCACAGGAATGTCGCCCGATGTCGACGCCCGCGCGCGCGAGACGCGCCGCCTGTCAACGCTGCTCGACGTCAGCCAGGCGCTGAGCGGCACGCTGAACCTCAAAGCGTCGCTGCATCGGGTGCTCGAGATCCTCGCGCATCATCACGGGGCGGTGCGCGGCATCGTGTCGCTCCTCCACGCCGACGGCGAGCTGCGCGTCGAGGCCTCCGATGGTCTGACCGACGCCGCGTTGCGCGTCAGCTACCGTGTCGGCGAGGGGATCACGGGCCGCGTCGTCCAGAGCGCGAAGCCGGTCGTCGTGCCGCGCGTGAGCCGTGAGCCGGCGTTTCTCCATCGGGCGGCGCGCCGCCCGGAGCTCGCGCACCAGGAGCTGAGCTTCGTCTGCGTGCCGATCGTCCTCAACCGCCGCGCCGTCGGCGCGCTGGCGATCGATCTCAAGTTCAAGGTCGATCGCAACTTCGATCGCAGCACGAAGTTTCTCGGCGTCGTCGCGTCGATGATCGCGCAGGCGCTGAAGGTGCAGCGGCTCATCGAAGAGGACAAGCGGCGGCTGGTCGACGAGAACACGCACCTGCGCCAGGAGCTGCGCGAGCGCTACGACTTCTCCAATCTGGTCGGCAGCAGCGGACCCATGCGGCAGATTTACGAGCAGGTGACGCAGGTCGCGGGCACGAACACCACCGTGCTCATCCGCGGCGAGTCGGGCACGGGCAAGGAATTGATTGCCCACGCGATTCACTACAGCTCGTTGCGCGCGAAGAAGCCATTCGTGAAGGTGAGCTGCGCGGCGCTGCCCGAGAGCCTCATCGAGTCGGAGCTGTTTGGTCATGAGAAGGGCGCGTTCACCGGCGCCGAAGTGCGCAAGAAAGGACGCTTCGAGCTGGCGGATGGCGGGACGCTGTTCCTCGACGAGATCGGCGACATCAATCTGGCCACGCAGGTGAAGCTGCTGCGCGTGCTGCAGCAGCGCGAGTTCGAGCGCGTGGGCGGTACCGAGACCCTGAAGGCGAACGTGCGCCTCGTGGCGGCGACGAACAAAGACCTCGAGAAGGCGATCGCCGCCGGCACGCTCCGCGAGGATCTGTACTATCGCCTCAACGTCTTCACGATGTTCGTGCCGCCGCTGCGCGAGCGGAAGGCGGATCTGCTGTTGCTCGTCGATCACTTCCTCGAGAAGTTCGCGCGCGAGCATCAGCGCAGCATCAAGCGCATCTCGACGCCGGCCATCGACATGCTCGCCAGCTATCACTGGCCGGGCAACGTGCGCGAGCTCGAGAACACGCTCGAGCGCGCCGTCGTCACCTGCGACGGCGAGGTCATTCACGGCCACCATTTGCCGCCCTCCCTGCAGACCGCGGAGGCGTCCGGCACGGTGACGCGGGTGTCGCTGAAGGAAGCGGTGTCCGCCTACGAAAAAGATCTCATTCAGGATGCGCTGAAGACGACGAGGGGAAATCGCGCGAAGGCGGCCCGGCTGCTCGACACCACCGAGCGCATCATTAATTACAAGGTGCGCACCTACGGCATCGACTCCCGCCGGTTCAGATCGTAGTGATCGAGCTCAAGATGTCTACCCGGGGTCAGACTTTAGTCGCATTCTTTCAGGCCGAGCTCACGAGGATCGTATTCGGAACGAAGAACGCAAAGGCCGCAAAGAACGCGAAGAAAGGCGGCTTTGCGGTCTTCGCGGTCTTTGCGTTCATCGTGCGTTGTCGAGACGGTGTGGCAGCGCCCTTGCTCCGGCGAATGCCGTCCCCTTCCACTCATGCAGGAATTGTTCGTCCGAACTCTGTCCCAGGGTCTGCAGGCCTTCATGCCGATCGCGGCGTTCCTCGCGTACGCGCGCGTCAGCCGCCGCACGGGCATGATCTCGCCTGCGGGATGGGCGATGGTCGCCGCGGCGCTGCTCACGGTGCCCGCGGGATACTTTTTTCAGCACACGACACATCAAGCCGGATTCGAGGCGCTGCTGGCGGCGGCAACGGCCGGGATCACCATCGGGTTCTGGCGCAGCATGCGATCGGACAGCGCTCGCGTGCCGCTCATCGCCGTGGCTGCGGCGCTCACGCTCGTCGTCGTGCGCCAGACGATGGAGATCGAAGTCGTCCTGCAGGCGGCGCTCGTCGAGCTGCGCTCGCTCGAGGCGACGGTCGCAGCGGGCGGCGCGGTCATCTGTGCCGCGTGCATCGCGTGTGCATGGACGCAGATCGCGCGCCGCTTTTCGATGGATGCGCTGCACCACGCCACGATCGCGTTCGTCGTCGTATTCCTCATTCAGGCGCTGATCTACGCGTTCCACGAATCGGCGGAAGCGCGCGTGCTGCCGTGGAGCGATGTCCTGCACCCGGCGAGCGAGCCCTACGGACCTGAAGGGGCGTACGGGCGCGGCATCAGCTTGCTGCTGTTCGCGCTGCCGCTCGCCACGGCCCTCGCGATCGCGGTGCGCGATCGCATCGGCCGCATCTCGGTCGGCGCGAAAGGTCCGGTCTACGCGTCGGCGGGCTTCCTGTTCCTCGCCTGTGTCGCCCTGATGGCGGCGGAGGGTGACGGCGCGCGCGCCGCGCGCGAGGCCGCGTCCTCGTCTCCGTCGCCGGCCGCGATGTCGAGCGTCACGGCCTCACCGCATCTCGTGTTTCGCCATACCGGCGTCGACGCGAACTACAACATGATGACCGTCGCGCCGCTCGATCGCCCCACCGCGGGCCTCGGCGCCGGACTCCGCTGCGAGCGGGTCTCGTTTGCCGCCGGACGCGGCATCTGCCTGCAGGCCGATCGCGGGGTGTTCACCAGCTACAAGGCGGTGCTGATCGATCGCGCGCTGACAGCCATCGGCTCGATGAAGCTCGATGGGAGTCCGAGCCGCAGCCGCGTGGCCCCCGACGGCCGCGTCGGCGCGTTCACGGTGTTTGTGTCCGGCCACGCGTACGCGGCGTCCGGATTCTCCACCAGGACCACGCTCGTCGACATGGCCAGCGGAGATGCGCTGGGCGACCTCGAGCAATTCACGACCTGGCGCAACGGCGTGCGGTTCAAGGCGGCCGACTTCAATTTCTGGGGGGTGACGTTCACGCGCGACAGCAACGTCTTCTATGCGTCGCTCGGGACGGGCGGCAAGACCTACCTGCTCAAAGGCGATCTCGCGCTTCGGAAGCTCACGGTCCTGGCCGACAACGTCGAGTGTCCGTCTATTTCGCCCGACGATCGCCTCATCGTATTCAAGCGGCGCGTCGGTTCGGCGGCCAACGCCTGGCGTCTGTACGTGATGGATCTCGCAACGCTGACCGCGCGCCCGCTCGCGGCGGAGACGCAGTTCGTCGACGATCAGGCGGAGTGGCTCGACAGCGGCCACGTCCTGTACGCGATCCAGCGGCCCTCGTCGGCGACCTCCGACGTCTGGGTCGCGCCGGTCGACGACAGCGCCCCGGCTCATGTGTTTCTCCCCGAGGCAAGCTCGCCGATCGTCGTTCGCTGAAGGATCGCTCAGCTAAAGCCTTCGCGCTGCGTCCTGTATGGCTGGCCTTTCCGCCTCCGCTACATTCAGCCCTCAGCCCTGACGTGTTCCTCAGCCCTTGGCTCTTCGCTCTTTCCTTGTGAAGAGGGCTGGCAGGTCCAAGTGCGTCTGGAGTAGCATTGGCGCCCCACGTCCACCCGGGAGGTCCTCAGTGCCTATTCCTGTCCGGCTCCGTGTCAACAACACTCCGCGCGAACACACCATCGAGCCACGCGTGCTGCTCGTGCACTACCTGCGTGACCACTGCAACCTGACCGGCACGCACGTCGGCTGCGAGACCGGCATCTGCGGCGCCTGCACCGTGCTCGTCGACGGCAAAGCCGTCAAGTCGTGCACGGTGTTCGCCGTGCAGGCTGACGGTTCCGACGTCACGACGATCGAAGGGCTGGCGACGAACGGTCATCTGCATCCAGTGCAACAGGGCTTCTGGGATCGCCACGGCCTGCAGTGCGGCTACTGCACACCGGGGATGATCATGGCAAGCGTGCACCTACTGGCGACCGGCGCGGCGGGAAGCCGCGAGGCGATCGCCGAAGGACTGCGCGGCAACTTGTGCCGCTGCACCGGCTACTCGCACATCATCGACGCTGTACAAAACGCCCAGCAGGCGGCGAATGCGGAGGTGGCCCGTGCCTGATCAGACTCCTTACATCGGCCGCGCGATGAAGCGGGTCGAGGACCCGCGCCTCATCAAGGGCATCGGCACGTACGTCGACGACTTGCGATTGCCGGGACTGCTGCACGCCTGCATCCTGCGCAGCCCGTATGCGCATGCGCGCATCCAGCGCATCGACACCACCGCCGCCAAAGCCATTCCGGGCGTCGTCGGCGTCTTCACCGGCCCCGAGGTCAACGACTCGTGTGGCCTCGTCCCGTGCGCGGCGGCGATTCCGGATCTGAAAGCGCCGAAGCACACGGTCCTGGCGAGCGACCGCGTGTACTTCGTCGGTCATGCCGTCGCCGTGGCTGTCGCGAGCGATCCGTACATCGCGCGCGACGCAATCGACGCGATCGACGTCGACTACGATCCGCTGCCGGTGGTCGTCAATCCGGAAGAAGCGGTGAAGGAAGGCACGCCGCTCACGCATCCGGATCTCGGTACGAACGTCGCGTTCACGCATTCGGTGGCTGGCGGCAGCAACATCGACGACGCGTTCAAGCGCGCCGATCGGGTGATCAAGCATCGCCTGTATCACCAGCGGCTCACGCCGATGCCGATCGAGCCGCGCGGCGCCGTGGCGTCATATCACGCCGGCGAGGGGACGCTGACGCTCTGGAGCTCGACGCAGATTCCGCATCTGTTGCGGACGCTGCTGCCCGGCATGATCGGCGTCGCCGAGAACAAGCTCCGCATCGTCGCGCCCGAGGTCGGCGGCGGATTCGGCGCGAAGCTGAACGTCTACGCGGAGGAGGCGCTCGTCAGCCACCTCGCGATGCGGCTCAACGCGCCGGTGAAATGGATTGAATCGCGGCGCGAGAACGCGGCGTCGACGATTCACGGCCGCGATCAGATTGGCGAGTACGAGATCGCCGTGAAAAACGACGGCACCATCCTCGGCATCAAGTCGCGGACCATTGCGGATCTCGGCGCCTACAACCAGTTGCTCACGCCGATGGTCCCGACGCTGACCGGTCTCGTGCTGACGGGCTGCTACCGGATTCCCGCGGTCAAGATCGACATCGTCGGCGTGTACACCAACAAGATGTCGACCGATGCCTACCGCGGGGCGGGCCGTCCGGAAGCCACCTACTTGATCGAGCGGCTGATGGACGTGATCGCACGCGAGATGGGCGTCGATCGCCTCGAGCTCCGTCTCAAGCACTTCCCGGCGCCAACCGAGTTCCCCTTTGCGACCTCGTGCGGGCTCACCTACGACAGCGGCAACTACCAGGGCGCACTGACGAAGGCGAAGCAGCTCGCCGGATGGGATCAGCTCCTGAAAGAGCGCGCGGCCGCGCGCGCGGCCGGCCGGCTGTTCGGCGTCGGCGTCTCCACCTACGTCGAGATCTGCGCGATGGGACCGTCGGCGGCGATGCCCGCGGGCGGCTGGGAGTGGGGCTGCGTGCGGATGGAAATCTCGGGGAAGGTGACGGTCATCACGGGCGTGTCACCGCACGGTCAGGGACAGGAGACCAGCTTCGCGCAAATCGCGGCGGACCGGCTCGGCGTGCCGATCGAAGACGTCGTCGTGCTGCACGGCGACACGAACGTCGCGCACTATGGCCGCGATACGTACGGCAGCCGTGGGACGGCGGTCGGCGGCACGGCGATCGTCATGTGCATCGACAAGATCGTCGCGAAGGCGAAGGCGCTCGCGGCGCACCTGCTCGAGACGACGGCCGATCATGTGGAGTTCGCGAACGGGACGTTCAGCTCGCCCGGCGTCACCAATCGCGAGATTCCGTGGGCGGAGCTCGCCGGCGCCGCGTATATCGCGAAGAGCCTGCCGGCCGGTTTCGAGCCGGGACTCGAAGCGTCGAGCTTCTTCGAACCGAGCAACTTCACCTTCCCGTTCGGCACGCACATCTGCGCCGTCGACGTCGACCGCGACACGGGACACGTCGCGATCAAGAAGTACATCGCGGTCGACGACTGCGGGCCGCAAATCAACCCGCTGCTCGTCGAGGGTCAGGTGCAGGGCGGGATCGCGCATTCGATCGGTCAGGTGCTGTTCGAGCAGACCGTGTACGACGAGAACGGGCAGCTGCTCACCGGCGAGTTCATGGACTATGCGATGCCGCGCGCATCCGACATCCCGGAGTACGTCCTCGGCCACACCGTGACGCCGTCTCCCGTGAATCCGCTCGGCGTCAAAGGCGTCGGCGAGGCGGGGACGATCGGCTCGACGCCCGCGATCGCCAATGCGGTGCTCGACGCGCTCGAGCCGCTCGGCATCACGCATCTGGATTTGCCGATGACGCCCGAGCGTGTGTGGCAGGCGATCAAGACAAGAACAGCCGCAACAGTCTGAGGCAGGGCGGCCCGCTCAGGGCCGCCGATCGCTTTCGTCGGTGGCGTCCGGCTTTAGCCGGACCTTGGGAGACGGACATGTATCCAGCGAATTTCGATTACAAGCGGCCGGCGACGGTCGATGAAGCGGTGGCTCTTCTCGCCCAGCACGGGGACGCTGCGAAGCTGCTGGCGGGCGGGCACAGCCTGATCCCGGCGATGAAGCTGCGCCTCGCGCAGCCGAAGGTCGTCGTCGACATCGGACGGATTTCGACTCTCAGCTACATCCGCGAAGCGGGAGGGAAGCTCGCGATCGGGGCGATGACGACGCATCAGGAGATTGCCGCCTCGAGACTCCTGCAGGACAAATGTCCGCTGCTGCCGGAAACCGCCTCGCACATCGGCGACGTCCAGGTCCGCAACAAGGGGACGATCGGCGGCAGCCTCGCGCACGCCGATCCGGCGGCCGACTATCCCGCCACGATTCTCGCGCTCGACGCGGAGATCGAAGTCGCGGGACCGAACGGCCGGCGAACGATTCGCGCCGGGGACTTCTTCGTCGATCTGCTGCAGACGGCGATTGCCGCGAACGAGCTGATCACGGAGATCCGCGTGCCGGTGACCGCGAAGACTGTCGCGTACGTGAAAACCGAGCAGAAGGCGAGCGGTTTCGCGCTGGCGGGCGTCGCGGCGGTCATCTCGCCGTCAGGCGTTCGCGTCGGCGTCACCGGCATCGCGGCGAAAGCGTATCGCGCGACCGGCGTCGAGCAGGCGCTCAAGGGACAGATGACGGCGAACGCGATCGCGCTCGCGGCGACGCACGCCGCCGATGGCGTCGAACCGCTCAGCGACATTCACGCGTCGGCCGAGTACCGCGCGCACCTCGCGCAGGTCAACACGCGCCGTGCCCTCGAGCGCGCCGTCTCCCGCGGATGACCTGGTGTCAGACACCAGCCTGACACGTGTCAGACACGTGTCTGACACCGGTCTGACACCTACGCTCGTGAAGATCACCGCGTCGAGCGTCATCCCCGCGGATCGCGCGCGGGTGTTTGCCGCCCTCACCGACCCCGGAATCCTTCAACAGGCGATTCCGGGGTGCGAGTCGCTGACCGCGACAGGCCCGGATACCTACGAGGCGACCCTCAAGATCGGCGTCGCCGGACTGAAAGGCACGTACACCGGCAAGGCCGCGATCCTCGACAAGAAGCCGCCAGAGTCACTCACGCTGACCTTCGAAGGCAAAGGCGGACCGGGATTCGTGCGCGGGTCGGCCGCGATTACGCTGGCGGACGAGGGCGCTGCGACACGCGTCGAATCGGTTGCCGACGTCCAGGTCGGCGGACTGATCGCCGCCGTCGGGTCGCGCCTGGTCGAGGCCGCGGCACGGAAGCTCGCCGACGATTTCTTCCGTCAGCTCTCAACACAACTGACGGCAACCTAGGATCACAACGGTCAACGCAGAACACGCGGAACTCGGAGAGCCAAACATGCTCTGCGAATTCTGCGGTTTCTGCGTTGGTCGTCGTGGTTATTTAGTGCCGGCGGGCTTAACCGTGACCTTGACGTGGGCGTTCGTCCAGCAGCACTGAAATCCGCCGCCGCCTTCGCCCGACACGTCGTTCGCCTGCGCGCGCAGGATGTAGTCGCCCGGCGCACTGAACGTCGCGGTCGTCGTCGTCTTGCCGTCAGCGGCTTTGTCGATCGCGGGCTTCGCGTTGCTGAAGGTGACGTCAGCGGGGCCGCGATGCAGCGTCCACGTGAGCGCCAGATCCGGCCGCGCGCCACGACCGCGCGCGCCGCCGCCACCTCCGCCCGCGGGCGGACGCGTCACGTTGGCGGAGAATTTCGCCGGCTTGTCGGTGACCCAGACGTCGAGCGTGAGCGACTCGGCGACCACGGCGGTCAGGGATGCGGCGATCCCGACCGGCGGGCCCGTGTGGATCGCGCCGCCGGGCTCGAAGCGCAGCATCGGCGGCGTGTTGCCCATCCCTTTTTCTTCGAACGGCTCCACCTGATACTGCGGATGCACGCTCAGCGGGATGCTCGTCGTCTGACCGTTGGCCACGATCGTCCACGTGAGCTTCTTGTCGCCGAAGTCTCTCGGCACGGGAATCGTGAACACGCCCCACTGACGGCGAGGCAGGAAGTGCGTCGGCTGCCCGTAGTCAGGACCGCCCGGGTCGATCCGATTGTTCGCGCCGACGGGGATGTCGAGGACTTGTTTCAGGTTGCGGTTGAAGTAGCCGACCATCAGGTTGATGCTGCCGTCCGGCTTGTAATACCACCCTTCGAACGCGCCCGTCACCGCTTCGCCGGCGTTGCGATTCGGTCCGAGCGGCAGCAGCGGCGCCTGCGACTGCGCGCGTCCGACGACGAGCGATGGAACGACAACGGCCGCAGCCAGACAGGCTGCGGCCGCAAACCGATACACGCGAAGCCGGGACATGCTAGCGGACCGATGGAGTAATACTCACAACGAGTCTTTCACAGCGATTTTTGGGCCGCGACATCGGAGCGGCCCGGAAGTGAATTCGAGAAGACACTCCATTAATGCTGCCGCTGCTGGAGATCCGTTGTCTTCGCGGTGGCAGCCTTGCGCTTCTCGACTTCTGCCTTGAAATCCTCTTCCGGCATGTAGGTCACGTTGACCCACGCGTGCGCCATCTCGTCGACCGTCCGGTCGCCGGACCCGACCCACTGATTCGGATCCGGATTCGATTTGTTGGCGACGGTGTTGTCGTGCCACGCGGTGATGCGCAGCACCGTGCCCTTCGGCAGCAGCGGCGCGACATCGTCCGCGTAGTAGTAGCTGTTGTGCCAGTTGAAGTTGAAGTTGTCGACGTGGCTCAGCATCTCCGTGCGGCCAGTCGGCAGGATCGCTTCCATCATCATCGCTTTGCCGCGCAGGTGCATGTGCGGCTGGAAGCTTTCGACGCGTCCCGGCTGCTTCATGACGAAGAAGCCCTGCGTGCCCTTGATCGTGTTCGGCGGGATGTCGATGCCGCCGGTCCCCATCAGGTGCAGCACTTGTCGATACTTCGGCTCCTGACCTTTCGGATAGAAGTAGATGCCGAGCTCGACGTTGTTGGTGATCTCCTCGCCAGCCTGGGAATAGTGGATGTCCCACACGAACTCTGAGCCGGGGAGCAGCAGCTTGCCGGTATCGGGCCGCATGATCTCGCCCTGCTTGCCGACGGCCCATTCCATGAAGAGGCCGGGACCCGCGTTCACACCGCTGTCATCGTCGTTGTTCGCGGCGGCGGCGTTGTCGATCGGATCGTCTTGCGACAGCCGCGCGAGCGCGTGGTGCACGACCTTGCGTCCCTTGATTGTCGCGGGACGGATTTCGATGGCGCGCACCCAGCGCGGCTCGGTCACGCCCGACGGCGTCGAGCGTTTGTCCCACGCGTCCTGCGCGTGCGCCGGCATCGTGAACGACGGTGACTTCACGATCAGATCGGGCGGGCCGCCGAACAGCTTCGCGAAATTCCACACCGACGCGTCAGGCCACTGAATCGGCGGCGGCATATCCTTCGGATCGCCCATCGGCGCGCCCGCGTCGACCCAACGGACGATGGTGTCGATCTGATCGTCGCTCAGGGAGCGATCGTTCTTGAACTCCTGAATGCCGACGTTCTTGTCGATGTGCCACGGCGGCATCTGGCGCGCCGCGACACGAGCCTTGATCGACTTCGCCCATGGACGCGCTTCCTGATAGTTGGTCAGCGACATCGGCGCCATCGAATCGGCGCGGTGGCACGCTTCGCACTTGGCCTGGAGGATCGGGGCGACGTCCTTCGTGAACGTCGGCGCCTTCGCGGCGTCGGCCGCTGACGCGGCACCGGCTCCCATCACCATCGCCGCGAGCGCCATCGAGATCCGCGCGCTGAAACCACGGGCTGCCATCACGTGTTCCTTTCAAACGATCAATGAGGACCTCCGCATAATACACCCGTAAAGACCGCTGTCGCAGGTCGCTGCAGAATTAAGCTCTCCACCACGGAGGACACGGAGGACGCGGAGGAAAAACCTCATCTTGAACAGGTTTGAACCTCCTATCCTCCGTGTCCCCCGTGGTGGCGAGGTATTTTTGAAACGCACTCTTGGGGCCTATCGGACCGCGCGCGCGTAGGCATCCGCGGTTTCGTGGGCGTGATACGAGCTGCGGACCAGCGGTCCCGACTCGACGTGAACGAACCCGAGGCCCAGCGCGATGCGTTTCAGCTCGGCGAATTCGTCGGGGTGGTAGTAGCGCACCATCGGCGCATGTTCGACCGACGGCCGCAGGTACTGGCCGATCGTCAGAATCCCGCAGCCGGCGTGGCGCACATCTTTGAAAGTCGCGACCAGCTCGTCATGCTCTTCGCCGAGGCCGACCATCAGGCCGGTCTTGGTCGGGACGTCAGGCGCGTAGCGCCGCGAGCGGTCCAGCAGGTCGAGTGTGCGCGCGTAGCGCCCGCCCGATCGCGCCATGCGATAGAGGCGCGGCACCGTCTCGGTGTTGTGATTGAGGATGTCGGGCTTCGCGTCGAGGACCGCGTGCAGCGCCGCCTCGTTCCCCTGGAAATCGGGAATCAGGACTTCGATGCGGCACTCGGGCAGACGCGCGCGCGTTTCGCGAATCGTGTCGGCGAAGATCGACGCGCCGCCATCGGCGAGATCGTCGCGGTCCACCGACGTGATGACGACGTAGGCGAGGTCGAGCGTTTTGATCGCGTTCGCGACCCGAACCGGTTCGGCTGTGTCGACCGCGCCGGGCCGCCCGTGCGCGACCGCGCAGTACGAGCACGCGCGCGTGCACACGTCGCCGAGGATCATGAACGTCGCCGTGCCATGATTCCAGCACTCGCCGATGTTCGGGCACTGCGCTTCCTCGCAGACCGTATGAAGGTTCAGCTCGCGCATCAACCCCTTCAGCCGCAGGTAGCTGGGGGATCCTGGTGCGCGCACCTTCAGCCACTCAGGCTTTGGCTGTCGCGGCTGCACCGGCGTGATCTGAATGACGCGCGCCATCTTCTTTTATTATATCGGCCCAACTTTTATTATATCGGCCCAACCCATGAATGCCATTGACGCAGCCGCGCTGGGAGTGCCCGAGACCTTCAACGTCGCCACGTACTTCGTCGACCGCAACGTCATCGTCGGACGCGGAAGCCGCGTCGCCATCGAGTGCGGCGATCGCCGGATCACGTACGAGCAGCTCCTCAACAAGGTGAACCGCTTCGGCAGCGCGCTGCGCCGTCTCGGCGTGCGGCCGGAAGAACGTGTGCTGCTGCTGCTCTTCGACGGACCCGAGTTCGCGTACAGCTTCTTCGGCGCGATCAAAGCGGGCGCGGTGCCGGTGCCGCTGAACACGCTCTGGAAGCCGCCCGACTATGAGCACGTGATTCGCGACTCGCGTGCGAGCGTCCTCGTGGTCAGCTCCGAGCTGTTGCCGAGCATCGAAGCGGTTCCAACAGACGCGCGCCGCTGGCTGCGTCACATCATCGTCGTCGGCAGCGCCGACTCGACGCATACCCACACCGTCTTCGGCGTGCTGCTGTCGCAAGGCAGCGCGGATCTCGACGCCGAGCCGACCAGCCGCGACGCGCCCGCGTTCTGGCTCTATTCGTCGGGCAGCACGGGCGCGCCGAAAGGGTGCGTGCATCTGCAGCACGACATGGTGGTGTGCGCGAAGCTCTTTGCCGAAGGCGTGCTCGACGTCCGCGAAACGGACCGCACGTTCAGCGTCGCGAAGCTGTTCTTCGCGTACGGGCTCGGCAACGCGCTCTATTTTCCGTTCTCCGTCGGCGCGACGACGATTCTGTGGCCAGGCCCGCCGACACCGCAGAACGTGTACTCCGTCATCGAGACGCATCGGCCGACGTTGTTCTATTCGGTGCCGACCGGCTACAGCATGTTGCTCGCGCACGAGAAGAGCGATGTAGGGAACGACTTCGATCTCTCGAGCATCCGACTGGCGGTCTCCGCCGGCGAAGCGCTGCCCGCGTCGCTGTACGAGCGCTTCAAGCAGCGATTCGGCCTCGACATCATCGACGGCATCGGATCGACCGAAGCGTTGCACATGTTCATCTCGAACCGGCCCGATGCGATCCGTCCCGGTTCCAGCGGGCGGATCGTCAAGGGCTACGACGCGCGCATCCTCGACGACAGCGGCCACGCGGTGCCGCCCAACGAGATCGGCAACCTGTGGATCAAAGGCGATTCGGTCTGCGCCGGCTACTGGAATCAGCACGAGAAAACGAAGTCGACGATCGAGGGGCACTGGATTCGCACCGGCGACAAGTACACGCAGGACGAGGATGGCTTCTATTGGTACGCCGGGCGCACCGACGACATGCTGAAGGTCGGCGGGCAATGGGTGAGTCCGATCGAAGTCGAGAGCGCGCTGGTCGCGCATCCGTCGGTGCTCGAGTGCGGCGTGATCGGCCGCGAGGATCGCGACGGCCTCGTCAAGCCGGTCGCCTTCGTCGTTCCGAAAAATGGCGTCGCCGGAACGCCCGAGCTCGCGAACGAGCTGCAGCAGTTCGTGCGCGATCGGCTCGCCGAGTACAAGCGTCCGCGGTCGGTGGAGTTTCTGCAGGACCTCCCGAAAACTGCGACCGGAAAGATTCAGCGCTTCCGCCTGCGCGCGCTCGCCAAGCCGTAGACAGCTCGTCACAACTTTAGGCGGACCTCGGCCTCAAACGTAGCGCGAAGGCCTTAGCAGCCCGTGCTGAAAGTCTGGTTGCATTCGACGGGCGATGCATCCCCGCCGGCTGCGTTGCTCCTCGCTCAAATACGCCCGGTATTGCACCCCACCGTGCACAACACGCACGGTGGGGACCCCGCCGTTCGGTCGTCGCGCCGTTCGATACCGGGGTCCCCAGCGCGGCAGCCGCGCTGGGGTGGTCGTCGGGGCGCCTCGCCCGTCTCGGTGCGACGCCAGACTTTCACCACGGGCGGTTACCCGAGCGATATCCGCGAGACGGTCGCAACTGCGCCCGCACATGATCCGTCTAAGCCGCCATGATGCGTGACCTGCGCTATGCGATCCGTGTCCTCCTGAAGGCGCCCGTCTTCACGAGCGCGGCGGTTCTGACGCTCGCACTCTGCGTCGGCGCGAACACGGCGATCTACACCGTCGTCGATCGCGTGCTGTTGCGCGCGCTGCCGTATCCGCAGCCGGAACGACTTGCGATGATCGTGCGGCACTATCAGGGCGCCGGCATCAGCGAAGACGACGTCTCGCAGAACGGCCACACGTGGGTGGCCCTGCGGCAAGGGGCCACGGCGTCGGTCGATGTCGCCGCGATCGGCCTTGGCGGCCATGTGAATCTGGTCGCGAACGCTCAGGCGATGTCCGTCGTCCAGCAGCGGGTGTCGGCTGGGTACTTCCGCGTGCTCGCCGTTGCGCCGGCAGTCGGCCGCGAGTTTACCGACGACGAAGATCGCCCCGCTGGTCCGGCGGTCGCGGTGCTGAGTCACTCGCTCTGGACGCACGCGTTCAGTGCCGATCCCACCATCGTCGGACGATCCGTCACACTGCGCGGCGAGCCGCACCTGGTCGTCGGCGTGATGCCGGCCGCGTTTCGATCGACTGCGCCTGTCGACGTCTGGACGCCGCTTCGACCATCGCCGCAAGGCGAAGGCTCTGGAGAGAACTACGGGATCATCGCGCGGCTCAAAGACGGCGTGAACTGGGCCCAGGCTTCCAGGCAGATCGCCTCCGCGACCACGACGGTTGCGCGCGAGCAGTACAAGAGCAGCCGCGACCCGGTGACATTCAACATCGTGCCGCTGCAGCGCGGCCTGACCGATGAGACGCGCCGGCCGCTGATGATTCTGTGGGGCGCCGTCGCGGTCGTGCTGCTCATTGGCTGCGTGAACATCGCGGGGCTGCTGATGGCGCGCGGCGTCTCGCGCGCGCCGGAGATCGCGACGCGCATCGCGCTCGGCGGTGGCCGCGGCGCCATCGTCCGTCAACTGCTCGCGGAGAGCGTGGTGCTCGCGGTCGGCGGCGGCGCGGCGGGGATTGCGATTGGTTACGGCGTCTCGCAGGTGTTCGCGTCCCTCCTCAAGCAGGCGTTCGGAGTCACCGGTGAGCTCGGGCTCGACGCGCGCGTCCTGGCGATCACGAGCGGGGTTGCGCTGCTGACGAGCGTCGCCTTCGGACTGGTGCCCGCGCTGCAGGCCAGCGGTGTCGATTTGCGCCAAACGCTCGTCGAATCGGGCGGGGCGTCGATCGCCGGTGCCGCGCGCAGCTGGCCGCGCCGGATCATGGTGACCAGCGAGGTTGCACTCGGCGTCGTTCTGCTTGTCGGCGCGGGGCTGCTGATCCGGACGTTCGGCCATCTGATGGGATTGCGGCCGGGATTCGACAGCACGAACGTGATGACCGCGACGCTGTCGTTGCAGGACGCGCGGTATCAGACGAGCGAGCGCGTCGTTCAACTGTTCGACGAGACGCTGGCCCGCATGCGTGCGGTGCCTGGCGTGCAGCAGGCGGCGGTCGCGTTGACGCTGCCGTACGAGCGTGCGCTCAACAACGGGTTCCGGTTCGTTGGCGGTCCTTCCGCCGGGCAGATCATCAACGTGACATACGTGACGCCGGAGTATTTCGAAGCGCTGCGGATTCCGGTCGTTCGCGGCCGTGTACTCACGGCCTCCGATGCGCAAGGCCGCGCGGCGGTGATCGTCGTGAACCAGTCGTTCGTGCGGCGCCATTCGCCGGATCAGGATCCGATCGGCCGCCAGATTCAGACCAGCGGCACTGCGCGGACGATTGTGGGCATCGTCGGCGACGTTCAGCAGAAAGTCACGTTCGGGAGCTACGGTCCGGTGGCGCCGACGCCGGCCGCGTACGTCCCGGTCACCCAGGTGTCGAACGGATTCCTGACGATGGTGCACACCTGGTTCTCGCCAAGCTGGATCGTCCGGCTCGCCGGCCCACAACAAGGCGTTGTCGCGCAGATGCAGAACGCAGTCGGATCGGTCGACCCGCAGTTGCCGTTCACGACGTTTCGGACGCTCGACGACGTGCGCGGTGAGGCGGTGGCGGCGCCGCGCGCTCAGGCGTGGCTGCTCGGCACGCTGGCGGGTCTCGCGCTGTTGCTCGCGGCGGTTGGACTCTACGGTCTGGTGGCGAATTCAGTCGCGGAGCGCACGCGCGAGCTCGGCATCCGCATCGCGCTCGGCGCGACGTCGCGACAAGCCGTCGTCGCGGCGGCGGTGCCCGGGTTCGCGCTCGCGATCATCGGAATCGTCATCGGACTCATCGCCGCGCGCCTCGGCGCGACGACTTTGCGGCATCTGGTGTGGGGCGTCACCGTCACCGATCCGCTGACGTTCGCGCTCGCCGCCGGCGCGGTCCTCATCGTTGCCGCGATCGCGACGCTCGTCCCCGCGCTGCGCATCGTGCGGCTGAACCCAATCAAAGCGTTGCGGACGTCGTGAAATTTGGAATGTGGAATTCTGAATTTGGAATTCGTTCGCCATTCCAAATTCTGAATCCCTGCTTCCTAATTGCCTGAGCGGTGAAAGCGCGGAACGTCGCGGCCCTCGAGATACGCGATCAAGACATCGGCGGCGGCGTCGGAGAATCGCTCATACGCTTCGTCGGTCGGCCATCCGATGTGCGGCGTGAGGACCACGTTGTCGAGTCTGGTGAACGGATGTCCAGCTCGGAGTGGCTCCTGATCGAACACGTCGAGCCCGGCGCCCGCGATGCGTTGCTCGCTGAGCGCCGTCACCAGCGCGCCTTCGTCGACGATCGGCCCGCGCGCCGTATTAATAAGGTAGGCGGTCGGTTTCATCAGTGCGAGGCGCCGCCCGTCCAGCAGACCGCGCGATTCAGGCGCGAGCGTCGCGTGAATCGACACGATGTCCGACTCGCGCAGGAGATCGTCCAGCTCGCGCCGCTCGACGCCCGCAGCTTTCGCCGCGCCATCCGTCAACCGCGGACCGCACGCGAGCACGCGCATCTCGAACGCGTTCGCGATCGTCGCGACATGACGGCCGACGTGTCCGAGCCCGACGATGCCGAGCGTCTTGTTGTGGAGGACACGCGTGAGCTGTGTCTGCCACGTGCCGGCTTTCATCGCGCGATCCGTCGCTGGAATCTGTCGCATCAACGCGATCATCAACCCGATCGTCAGCTCCGCCGCGCCGTACGAAAACCCGCCGGTCGCCTTCGCGACGACGACGCCTCGCGCTTCGGCGGCCGCGAGATCGATGTGATACGCGTGATTGCCCGTCTGCGCGATGATGCGCAGGTCGGGAAGCTGGTCGAATAGCTGACGCGTGAACGTCGTGCGCTCGCGGTTCGCGACGAGCGCGTCGAACCCGGCGAGCGCGGTCGGATCGCCGAACGGCGCCGTGAAGATCCGAACCTCTGCCCGCTCGCGCAGTCGGTGCACGCCTGACGTGCCCTCGTACGCGCGATGGATGTCGTCGAGAATCGCGACCTTCACAACGTTTACCGGGGTTCTTTGGAGTAGTCCAGAAACGGGAAATCGAACCGGTATTCCTGATCGTCGGTCTGGAAGCGAACCTTCACCGCGATCGTCGCTGGCAGAGCGAGCTTGGGCACGCGCGCCTCCAGGTAGTCGCCGGCGCGTGTGAATGGAATCGACGCGTCGACGCTCTTGCCGGCGGGCCCAGGGACGGCAATGATCCGGCCCGTGAATCCTTTCGGGATGAACGTCCTCGAATAGTCGTCGTACACATACAAGCGGAAGATTGCCGGCGCCGGATGCGTCACCTCGACGTGCCAGTTGTTCGGCGCCATGAAAAACTGACCGCCGTGCTTCGGGTTGTGATTGCCATGCGGCCGCAGCGAGTACTTCGCCACGAGTGTCCGCTTGCACAGCGGACACTTGCCGGGCTCCAGCTCGTTCACCTTCGCATGAATCCGGCAGGTGAACGAAAGCGCTTTGACGACGCGTACTAGCTCGCGCCGGCAGATGCGGCACCGCCCTGCGTCCAGCTCGGTCACGTCGACGTGGATCGGGCAGCTCCACACGAGATCGAGCTTGATCGGGACCAGCGCCATCTTGCAGATCGGACACGTGCCCTTTTCGTTGTCGACCACCTCCGGGTGCATCGGACAGGTCCACGACGTCGGCGGCAGCGGCCGATCGGGCGGCGCGACGATCGCGCCGGCGAACAGCGCGAGAAACTCCCGGCGGTCGGGCATGATAGGATGCCCCGCAAAGGTAAGACCATTCACGCCTGCGCGTCAAACATGCTTATGAAGAACCAGAACCCAAAGGCAACCGCCGAGCACGCGGAGCGCGCAGAGAAAGGTTGTCGTCGGCGAGCTCAACGCTCTCCGCGGTTGCTTCTATTCGTCGCCGCGTGCCTCGCGTTTGCTGTTGCCTCGCTGGCCGTCTCGGCGCAGCGGCGCGTGAGCTTCGACGGGAAGACCGACTACGCGCTGACCGTCGAAAAACAATCATCGTCGGACGTGAAGGCGTGGTGGTCGGCGTTCGTCGAGCAGAACACGCTCGAAGGCTACTGCTGGAATCTCAACACGCTCCCGCTGGCCGATCGGCCGCAGCTCGGCGACAAGTCGAAAGTGCTGCGCGTCGGCGGCGCCGGTCAGCTGACGCAGGTCGTCGAGATTCCGCCAGGCAAGAAAACGGCGTGGCACGGCTACGGGTGGGAAGGCGAGGCGCTCTTCTACGTGCTGAGCGGCCGCGGGCAGACCGAGTACCGCGGGATGACGGGCGGCTTGCCGTCGAACAAGTACACGTGGAAGAAGAACTCGTTGTTCGCGATCCCGGTCGATCACGAGATGCAGCACACGAATCTCGATCCGGCGCAGCCGGTTCGACTGCTCGCCGTCACCGGCTACGCGATCAACATGTACCCGTTCGTCGAGCAGGAGCTGCGCAGCGGACGCCAGAATCCAGCGGAGAACGCTGAAGAGCGCACGCGCACACTGTCGGGGACGACGTATCCGGGTCACTACGTCGACGATTTGCGGGAGCATCCCGTGGCGATGCGCGAGGCGCGCGGCAATCGGACCGCGTTCTTCAACATGATGTCGACCGTCGGCCATCGCACGCATCCCAACATCCACATCAGCGAGCTCACCGGCCCGCAGGCGTACGCGCACAAGCACGGCAACCAGCCGATGTTCGTCATCCTGAAGGGCGCCGGCTACGACATCTGGTCCGAGGCCGCCGATCTGAAAGCGTACGAAGCGTCGCTCAAAGCCGGCACCGCGCATCGCGCGGAGTACGGCACCGGCACGCTGTGCGGCGTTCCCGGCGGACCGCACTGGCACCAGCACTTCAGCACCGGCACGGAGCCGCTTCGCTATCTGGCGATCGTCCCGCGCGGAGAGTACGAAGAAAAGAAGTAGCGCCGGCCTTTAGAGCTGGTCGCGAAATTGCTGGCTCAGCCTCTCCACCACAGAGGACACGGAGGACAGGAGGTTCAAACCTGTCCAAAACACGATTTTTCCTCCGCGTCCCCCGTGTCCTCCGTGGTGGAGAGCTTGATTGGCGCTCTTAGTGACGCCTGCCTCAGAAATCAAGCGAGTACGTCCATTTCAACATCACCGCGCGGTCGCGCTCGTCGCGTGCGGCCGCTCCCGGCTGCGTCGTCTGATTGAACACGAAGAACAC
>MNEX01000037.1 GCA_001917905.1 Acidobacteria bacterium 13_1_40CM_65_14 | reverse complement strand
AGGCCCAGGAGTACCAGTCGGGCAACGTCATGCTTCGCTACGCGCGCTCGAACTAGGGGTTGAAGGGAAGAAGGGGAGAGTGCGGGTCGGTTCGGCGACCAGCGCTTGCGCTCTCCCACGCATCGGTCCCGGGCTGTGACGCGCACGCACTCGCCGTTGGGGAACGAGAACGCATACGGATTAGCCTCGGCGATGAGACCCGACATGATCTGCCAAGCGTTCGGAGGAGATCTGATTCACAAACCGACAGCCGTGGGGCGAGGCGCTGCGACAAATGACAGATGCGCGTGCGTGCCCGGCTCAACGCGCCGAAGCGACAGATCGGCGCCCAATTGAGTGCCAAGCAATCGGATGAGCCGCAGACCCAGAGTTCGACCATCTGCAACATCGTCGGGAAGGCCGACACCGTTGTCATGAACGCTGAACTCGCAATGGCGGTCGGGATTGCACAGGCCCCAGATCGTCAATTCGGGCGCACGTTCCGTGTGAAACGCATGCTTGAGGGCGTTCGTGATGAGCTCGTTCATGATCAGGCCACACGGAATCGCCTGTTCGATCGTGAGCTCGATCGGCTCCATTTCGACGTTGAGACGGACCGAGCCGGTGATCGGCGCATACGTGGTGAGCAGGTGCTCTGCGAGGCGGCGGACATAGCCTCCGAACTCGACAGCGCTCAAGTTCGTCGACCGATACAGAGAGTCATGGACCATCGCCATCGACTGCACTCGATCCTGGCTCTCGTGCAGGATACCGACCACCTGAGCGTCGCTGCTGTAGTTGGACTGCAGGTAAAACAAGCTCGAGATCACCGCGAGGTTGTTCTTGACGCGATGGTGCACCTCTCGAAGCAGCACCTCCTTTTCGTCCAAAGACGCGTGGATTTTGTCCTCGGCCGCCTTGCGCGCGGTGATGTCGTGGACGGTCGCGATCGCCCGAAGAAACCGCCCGTTGGCGTCGCGGATGGCTGACACCGTCTCGTGCACCCACACGCGCGAGCCATCACGCCGCAGGTAGCGCTTTTCGTTCTCGAACCGATCGACACGTCCGTCTGTCAACTGCTCGTTGACCTCGTCCATGCGCGGCCGATCCTCGGGCACCGTCAGGTCGCTCGGTGTCATGCGCAGCAGTTCGTCGCGCGAGTACCCCAGAATGTGACAGATGCGATCATTGGCGGCGACGAAACGAATGTTGTCGTCCACCTCAGCGATCCCGACTCCCGCGTGATCGAAAATCGCCCGGTGCCGAATCTCGCTGAGGCGCAACGCCTGCTCCGCGTGCTTGCGGCGGTTGACCAGATAGATGCCGACGGCTGCGGCGATGAGCGCGCTCGAAACCAACAGCATGAGCCGGACGGTCGCCCGGTCGGCCCGTGCCCTCGCCTGGGCGACCTGCCGCTGGGCGTCCGATTCGAAACTCATTTTCAGATTCGCGAGCGCCTGCCGTACATCGCTGTACCGCGCGGCACCCTCGTGCTCGTCAAGCGCCACTCCCTCGGGCAGGCTGCCTTCGAGAATGAGGCCGATCACGTCGTCGCGAACGCGAAGGAAGTGGTGCCACGCGGCGGCGACGGCGTCGAGGTGTTCCTTCGTTGGCGCGCCGGTGAAGATTGTCGCTTGGGTCTCCAGCAACCGTTCGACGCCGGCATCGATCGATCGCGACTGCTCGGCGTACTGAAGCTGCCGGTTTGCGTCGGATGTATGCAGCGCGTAGAGTACGATGCGCCGCACTTCCTGCATGTCGAACTGAAGCTCGTCGATCAACTCGAGCCCCTGGGCGAGCCGCTCGTACAACTGCTTCGCGTCGCTGGCAGACTGTCCGACGTCACGCGCGACGATTCGGCCCAGCGCGAGCACCGTCACCGCGATAACGGCCAGCAGGGCGAGTTCGCGATATTTGGCGCGGCGCATCAGCGTCCTCGCGCGCCGCGCCGCAACGGATAGCCTGGATTGGAGGGAAGCAGTCCGTCGATGCGCAGCACTTTCGTTCCTTCGACCTGATCCGCCGGCACGTAGCCAATTGCGCCTGGGGCGTTGAAGACGAACCGCAGCATCGCGCTTGCCGACATGATGGACCGCGGACCCCACCCAATCGATCCGCGAAAGGTCTGAAACAGGATGTGGTCGTCGTATTCCGCCTCCGACATGTCGCACACCCGCCGGATGGCCTCGCCTCGCTCCGGCTGTCCCTTGTCGCGCAACACGACCGTGATCCTTCGTCCGTTCGGCCATGTTTGCGTGTCGAACATGAAGATGCGACGCAACTCGCCAAGCGTCAGGCCGTCCACCGGGTTCGCCTGATTCACCACGATCGCCAGTGCGCCGGCTGGGTTTTCCTGATTGATCGACACCTCACGCGGACGGGCGCGCACTGCGGTTGCCAGCAACAGTGCACACATGCTCGCAATGAATACAACCCTCGTCATCGTCCGTCAGAACACGAAAACGAGCTGCGTCCGCACACCGTTGACGCCGTACTGGCCTGATTCGTCGGTCCGCTCGTATTGCGCCTTGAGACCGACCCACTTCACCGGATCGATGCGCAGGCCAACGATGTGGGCCTTGTAAGATCCGATAGCCCCGATGAACGGTGTGGCGGGATTGATGGCAAGACGATCGAAGCGATAATACGGTCTGAGCTTTCCCCACGCCTTCGACGCCTGGACGTATCCACCATCGTTGTGGTACGTCGAACCTTCAGTGACGTGCGTGAGTCTCAGCCACTCCGCCATCAACTCGGTCGATGGCGTCCGGTAGACGGCGTAGATCGCTGCTATGTGGTGGTCGACGGCGCTCGTCGCTGTCTGAAAAATCGTGTCGCGGTAGAACGACGTCCCGACTTCGAAGCCGCGCCACCTTTCCGGCCGATACGACACCCCGACGTTGGTCGACTTGGCGTCGTTCGCGTCCGGTCCTCTCTCGGTGGTTCCTTCCTCGGCGACAGGCGTCCAGACCCGTCCATTGGCGACTTCCGCCACGTAGCGCAGTGACGACCCGGTATGAGGCACGACGCCCCGCACCGTCACGCCAAGTTCGTGAATCGGCAGCACCCCACCATCGTCTTCGAACTTGAACACGCGCGGGCGCCCAATAGGTATCTCGAAATACGTCCCGTGGTGGAACGCCGCGTTGTAGAACCCGATCCCGCTGTGATACCGGCCAGCGGAGATGTTGAAGAAGTCGTTGAGGCGGAATGTCAGCTGCAACCGTTCCAGGTCGGTGACGACTTGGGTGTCGGGGCTATGGCCCTCCAGCACGATTTCGGCCAGCACGCTGACGCTCTCAGTAAGGTTCGACGTGACGAACAATGACAGCTGCCCCAGCGAGAACGAGTTCGGGACCTCGCGCAACTGGCTTGCAGCCCACTCCACAGTTCCGAAGGCGCGGAGCGTCGTCTCGGGGCCTGCCGCGCCTGGTAGTGGATGTTCCTGCTCGTGGCCGATCTGCGCGAAGACGCTCGACGGATACCCGATCACCCCGGAGGGGACGATCACGACGGAAACGAAAAGAAGAATGCAGGCGCTGCGCTGCGAATGGTCACGCACGGCGAAGTCTCATGTGGACGACCTTTGGCCATCGAGCGCGTCACGGATCGTGCGCAGCAGTTGCCGTCCCGTGAAGGGCTTCTGCAAGAACACAAAGGAATTGCGAGGGGTGACTTTTTCGAGGTCGGCGCCCTGCGCGTACCCCGACATGATCAGCACCTTGAGGTCCGGGCAGCGCGCCATCAATTCTGCCGCGAGAGCCGGTCCGTCCATCTGCGGCATGACCGCGTCGGTGAGGAGCAGGTCGATCTCGCGCGATACCGGCTCGGCGAGCAACAACGCCTCGCGCCCATCAGCCGCCGCGAGGACGGTGTACCCTTGCTGCCGCAGGGTCTGGCACGCGAAGCTCCGCACGTCGTCCTCGTCCTCGACAACCAGCACCGTTTCGGTGCCGCGTGGTAGCTCTTCGGTGTCGGGGGGCACCGGCTGCACGGCACTCTCGTACACACGCGGCAGGTAGATTGTGAACGTCGTTCCGCGCCCCACTTCGCTGTCCACCGAGACGTGCCCCCCTGCCTGCTTGACGGCGCCGTATACCGTCGCAAGGCCAAGGCCCGTTCCCTTACCGACTGCCTTCGTCGTAAAGAACGGCTCAAAAATCCTGGACTTCACGCCTGGGTCCATGCCGACCCCGGTATCGCAGACGGCGAGCATCACGTAATCGCCGGGGCGCAGTGCGGGCACGAGCTGCACGTCAGCATCCTCCAACGTGATATTTCTCGTCTTGAGAGTCAGCGCGCCGCCCACAGGCATCGCGTCGCGAGCATTGATCGCGAGATTGACGATGACCTGTTCGATCTGGCTGCGGTCCACGAGCACCGCGCCACAGGAAGGTTCAGAGACGAAACAGAAAGTGACGTCCTCGCCGATCAGCGGTCGCAACATCGACTCCATGTCGGCAACGATCTCGTGCAGGTTGGCAACGACAGGCCGGAGCACCTGCTGTCGAGTGAACGCTAAGAGCTGTTGCGCAATCGTCGAGCTTCGCTCGCCCGCTCGCATCAGCTTTTCAAGTCTCGGCCGCTGCACATCCTGCGGCGGCAATTCCGCGAGGATTAACCCGGCATAGCCGACAACGACGGTCATCATGTTGTTGATCTCGTGCGCGATGCCGCCCGCCAGACGGCCGAGCGCTTCCAGCCGCTCGAATTGCCGCAACCGCTCCTCGGCGTGCCTGACCCGCTCCTCGCTTTCACGCAAGCGTTGCTCGAGCACGTGTCTGTGCAGGGCCAACGCCATCGTCACCTTCAGCTCGCGCTCGTGAAACGGCTTCAGGATATAGCCGTAGGGCGAGACTCGCTTGGCGCGGTCGATCGTTCCGTCGTCGGAGTGAGCCGTCAGGAACACGACAGGAACGTTGCACCGATCGCTGATGGCCGCTGCGGCATCGATGCCGTCGATCGCGCCTTTCAGCCGCACATCCATGAGCACAAGGCTCAACATGGCAGCCTCGGCCTCGGCGCGAGCGATCGCCTCTTCGCCCGTTGCGACGGTCGCGACGACCTGGATCCCCATGCTGATCAGGCGCTCGCGCAGCTCCTCGGCGATGAGGATTTCATCCTCCGCGACCAGCACGCGCGAACCCGTCAACGATTCCGAATCCACGTCAGGAAGTTGAAGCGTTGCTGCAACCGACTCGGCGTTCATGGTCGGCCTCCTCGACCTGTCGCTCGTCAGTCGCCGCCGCGGACGCATGCGCCGGCGAGGCGAATGTCCTGACGGTGAGATCAGGCGCAGCCGCCCTCATACGAGTGATGGACTGAGACAACTGAGTGCATGGGTACATCGACGGTCAGAACGAGATGCGTCAACCGGTCCCGTTGCTCATTCTCGCAAGAGCCTCATCCTCGACGACAAGGATTCGGGCCGACTTCATGAGACCTCCCGGTCGAAAACAACCTTGAGGCGAGAGACGCGTCTACCAGCGTTGATGTGGGAGCGCGTGAGCGCTGTCGACTACCGCAACGGAAAGACGTCCGCAAAAACGGGACCAGACGAGCTTTCGGCCTCTCGAGTCGCACTGTGACCGGTGTCGTACCCAATTGACGGTGAGGGAAGGGGTGTCGGGGGTCGTAATCGCGCGGCCACCTTTCCCGCGTTCTGCCGAATGTGCGCAACACGCTACCGCGTCACGTTCGCGTCGAAGAGGAGCTCAAAGCCCACGGCGTAAGGCCGGAATGGAAGTCGTCCGACTGGACCGCTGACGCCGGCGTCTCAGCAACACTTCCGACGCATCAACCTGCACTGGCACGACCGCCGGCATCATGCTGAGCCCCGGACTATGCCGAGCAGTCGCGCGAACGAGGCGTCGGCCCATGCGTCAATCGTCACGACCGAGCGGTATGACGCCCAAATCTTCGAGGGCCTTCAGCGCGCGGCTTCACGCTTGGAAGCCGGCAAAACGTTCACATCCGCTTCACAGTTAGTTGAACTAGGTGTTGAAGGCTCGTCCGCAACGATCCGCTGGCGTGGACGTGTGGCTCTTGCGGCAAGGCGGCGACGCTCGTGCGTTGCGCTCACGAGACCGAAAGCAGTCCGTTCGTGTGCGCGGCGCACAAGAAGGCCCACGGCTGTTCGGACGCCATGTTCCTGCTTGTCGCCAACTCGCCAAGGCGGAGGTTCACGGTGTTGCCCGTCGCTCGAACGCGACGCGACCGCCGATGACCGTCAGGTCCGCCCGAATCGAGCGCAGCCGCTCCGCACGACACGTCAGCAGGTGATCGTCGAGCACGACGAAGTCGCCGAGCTTGCCCGGTTCGATTGAACCCATGTTCTTCTCGTCGAAGCTGAAACGGGCGGCGTCGCGTGTCATCATCCGCAACGCGTCCTGCCGCGAGACGCTCTCCGCACCGCTGACGACCCGGCCCGATTCAGTACGCCGGGTCGTGGCGGTGTAGAGCGTCAGGAACGGATTGAACGGATTCAACGCCTCGTTCGGGTCGAGTCCGAACATGTGATCCGTGTTGATCGCCACGTCGACTCCGGCCTCCCGCCACGTGCGTAGCCCGATGAAGTGCGCGAGGCGCTCGCGACCGAGGGCGTTCGACAAGGCATCGGCATCCTTGTAGTACCAGGCCGGCTGCGTGTCGACGAGCACGCCGAGGTTTGCGGCGCGCGCGGCTGTCTCGCGGTTGACGAAGTACGCGTGAAGCAGCGTATGGCGCCGGTCTGGAGCGGGCTGCTCTTTCTGCGCGGCCTCGATGGCATCGAGCACGACGTCCACGCCCGCGTCGCCGGTCACGTGCGCGACCATCTGCCACCCGAGCCGGTGGCCGATCGCGATCGCGGACGCAATCTGCTGCGGTGTGAGCGTCAGGAACCCCCGATAGCTCGGATCGTTCACCGCGTACAGCTGGCGTGCACCGAGCCCGTACGGCTCCCGCATGAACGATGTGCCGATCAGGATCCCGCCATCGGCCACGATCTTGAGCGGGCCGACCTTCAGCCATTCGTCCCCGCTGCCGAAGCGAAACGGCAGGCTGCCGATGAAGCGCTCGACATCAGCCGGATCGTCCGCGCGAGGGAGCCGGATCGTCACGGTCGCCCTCAGGCGCAAACGGTCCGCGCGCCGCAATGCCTCGTACGTCTGATATCCCTCGAGCGATGCGCCGCGTTCGATCACGCTCGTGATGCCGGCGGCGACGTACTGCTGGTGCACCTGCTCGAGCGCGTCGAGCGGGACCCCCGCCGACACGGGACTGAAGCGGGCGAGCAGGCTGCCGACGTTCCTCAGCAGACCGGTCGGTTCGCCGGCGTCGTCCTTCACGATCGCGCCGCCCGGCGGATCGGCCGAGTCGCGCCCGATGCCCGCCGCTCGAAGCGCCGCGCTGTTGAGCGAGAATGCATAAGCGCCGTCGACGACCACGGGATGCTCCCTCGCCGCGAGGTCCAGTTCCTGGCGCGTCGGGAACCGGTGCTCGCGCAGCCGGGTCGGATACACGCGCGGCGTCCAGATCCAGGTCTCCCGTGGCCGCCGCTGGGCCTCGTTGCGGATCCAGGCCTGCAGCTCACCGATCGATCGCAGGTTTCGGAACGGTTGCGTGACCTCCGCTTCCGCGACCCCGAGTGCGTGCACGTGCGTGTCGATGAGACCGGGGACGACGGTGCGCCCTCGGCCGTCGATCACACGCGTCTTGCTGCCGATATGCACGCGCACGTCTTCGTTCGATCCGACCGCGATGAACCGACCGTCGCGGACGGCCAGAGCGGTGGCCACGCTGAACCGGTCGTCGACGGTCAGGACCCTGCCGCCGAGCAGCACGAGATCGGCCGGGAGGGCGGCATTCTGCGTCGCCAAACCCGGGGTCCCCAACGCGCACACTTGCGTGTTGGGGTGGAGAGCCGGGCCAAACGCCGCGATCAGCAGGAGGACGACAGCACAGCGTCTCAGCATCGCATCCACTCCTCGAGGTTCGCCGCGACGAACTCGTCATCTGCCAGATGAGGGTACGCCCGGCAGACGCGATCGATTTCGGCGGCCTGTCCGACGCTGAGCGTTTCGCGGGGATCCAGACATCGCGCGCTCGCCAGCAGTCCCTGGCGACGCAACACCTCCTGAATACCCGCGATACACCCGGCGAAGCCGTGGGCAGCGTCGAAGAACGCAGCGTTGGCGTCCGTGATCTCGACGCCCCGCTGCAAGAGGCTCGCCGGCACCTGCCCTGCGCACGCCGCCGCGTGGCACTCCCCAAGCAGCGCCACCGCGCCTCGCGTCCACACCGCCCAGTGGCCCAGCAGGCCGCCCACAATCCGGCGCTCGGACGCCGCGCCGTTCTGCCCGAACCGGAACCTCGTCACCAGGTCGCTCACGATGGCGTCGTCATTTCCGGTGTAGAGCGCAATGTCGTCGCGGCCCGCGTCGATCACCGCCCGGACGACGTCGAGGGTTTGATAGCGGTTGAACGGGGCGATCTTGATCGCCACCACTGCGGGAATCTCCGCAAAGCGGCGCCAGAACGCGTAGGAGAGCACGCGGCCGCCGACCGAGGGCTGCAGGTAGAAACCGACGAGTGGAATGCATGCGCCGACTGCCTCGCAGTGCGCGATGAGTGTCGCATCGTGCGAATCCTGGAGCGCCGCGACGCTGAGCAGCCCCGCATCGTAGCCGAGCTGCGCCAGCAGGTCCGCTTCGCCGAGCGCCTGATCCGTGGTCCCGCAGATACCGCCGATGCGGATCAGCGGCTCGCCGCGGCGGGCGTCCGCTCGATCCATTTCCTCACGCGCGAGCGACAGCACCGGCTCGAAGAGGCCGACGCCGGGATCGCGAATGGCGAACTGCGTCGTGTGCACGCCGACCGCTAGTCCGCCAGCCCCTGCAGCCACGTAGTAGCGTGTCAGGGCGCGCTGCCGGCGCTCGTCGAGCCGGCCGTTGCCGTCAAGGGCAAGCGGATGCGCAGGAATGACCCTGCCATCCTGGAGCGCATCGAGAACGTTGCGCTGCATCGGATGTGAAATCAGAAACGGCCGGTGCGCGACTCGAAGTGCGTCGGCTTGCCGAGGCTCTCGCCGCCCCGCTGGATCCAGTCGGCAGTCCACGCCAGCAGCCGCGCGGCATCCACCCGAGGCGCCCCGAGCAGCGCCCGCGCGCGCGCGCCGTTGCTCAAGACAGCGTCTTTCGTTTCGCGGCCGGTAAACGAGACGTCGACACCCAGGAGCCGCGCCAGCTCGATGCAGGTCGCGCGCACGCTCAGCTCTTCAGGACCGGCCAGGTTCACGATCAACGGCGGCGACGATGTGTGGGCCAGCGCGGCGAGCGCCATCGCGTTCGCGTCGGCCTGCCAGATCACGTTGAAGTATCCCATGGTCAGGTCGATCGGCTCGCGCCGGAACACGCGGCCCGCGAGATCGATCAGCACGCCATAACGCATCTCGGCGGCGTAATTGAGCCGCAGGATCGCGACTGGCGTGCCGTGGGCGCGACTGAAATACTCAAACAAGCGTTCGCGGCCGAGACAGCTCATCGCGTACTCGCCAACTGGGGCGGGTGCATCCTCCTCCCGCGACCCGCCCTGGCCGCTCGGTGTGAGCCCGTACACGTTTCCCGTCGAGAACGCCACGATTCGGCTCGTCCGGTAGCGGCGGCAGATGAGCGCGGGGAGGTGCGCGTTCATGGCCCACGTGAACGACTCGTCACCTGTCGACCCGAACTTCCGGCCGGCCATGAAGATCACATTCCGCGCGTCGGGCAGCCGCGCGAGCGCGTCTTCGTCCAGCAGGTCGCAGCGCATCGTCTCGATGCCATGTAGATCGAGCGCATGCTGCTGCCCCGGCGACGAGAAGCGGGACACCCCAATCACACGGCCGGACACGCCGGCAGCGTCCATCGCGCGTCGAGCCATGCGCGCGAGCGTGGGTCCAATCTTGCCGGTCACGCCAAGCACCACGAGGTCGCCGTCAACACGTCGCACGGCGTCAATCGCGACGGTCGACGGCTCGCTCAGGAGCTCCTCGAGATGGCGGACGTCGCGGATCGCGGTCGGAAGCTCCACCGCAGCCTATTATGGTGCCGTCCCCGATGTCATCACTTGCCGGCGTGTTGATCCGCGAGATGAGCCTGGCCGACATTCCCGCCGGGCTCGGCCTTTGCCGCGCGAGCCGTTGGAACCAGACCGAGCGCGACTGGCAGCACTTCCTGATGACCGCTCCCCACGGCGCACTCGTCGCAGTCGAAAACGGGCTGGTGATTGGAACCGTCGCGACCCTGCCCTACGGCTCGTTCGCGTGGATCTCCATGGTGCTCGTCGACCCGGCCGCGCGGGGCAGAGGCGTCGGCACGTTGCTGCTCCATCGAGGCCTCGCGCTCGTGCCGGAGGCGGCGGCGGCTCGGCTCGATGCGACGCCAGCGGGTGAAGTGCTCTATCGAAAGCTCGGTTTCGTCGCGGAATACGGCCTCGCCCGGCTCTTCCTCGACGTGAGACGGTGTGGCCTGGCGTCCACGCCGGGTGTACGACCGCTCGCGTGCGCGGATTGGCCCGCCGTTCACGAGATGGACACTCGCGCGTTCGGCGCGTCGCGCGCCAGCCTGCTCCAGCGACTCGCCGACGAGTCTCCCGAGTACGCCTGGGTTGCGGAACACAACGGCAGCCTCCAAGGGTACCTGCTCGGCCGTCACGGACACATGCGAGAACACCTCGGCCCGCTGATTGCCAATACCGCCGAGACTGCGGGACTGCTTCTCGAGGCGTGTCTGGCGGCCCACCCGGATCGCGAGGTCTTCCTGGATATACCTGATGACCACCAGACATGGCGCGCCAGGCTCGCCCAACTCGGCTTCGTAATCGAGCGGCGCTTCCTTCGCATGTTCCGTGGCCGGCTCATCGCGCTGGGACAGCGGTCACGCGTCTACGCGATCAGCGGACCGGAATTCGGTTGACCGAATCGACACGGTCGTGGCCCGCGCGTCCACACGATCACGGACTCGGCCCGTACGTTTTGCTGAACGCGTTGCGTCCGTTCGTAATCGTGAAGCTGCCGTCAAATCTCGCGGACACCTTGATCCAGTAGGCCATCCCGTTATGCGTAGGCGCCGGCGGTACGTCCTCTCCACGCCCGGGAAGCACTATGGGCGCCACCGGCATGGCCGCCTGCGGCTCATCGAACGCATTCGCGATGAACATGCCCGGCACGGTGTACTCCTGCCCACCGAGTTCGGAGAAATGAATGGCCCACAGGTTCTCGAGCCATGGAGAACTGAGGAGAATCTTCATCGCCTGCGGCTGTCCACCTTTGCGAGGGCCGTTGTTCATGAGGATCACTCGTGGCTGCACGGCGTGCACGAGCGCTTCAGAGTTCGAACTGGGTTGGCCATGACGCGAGGCGACGAGCAGGTCGACCTTTCCGATCCGATTCGCCGGACAGGCGAGATCGAATTCCTGGTTCCAGGTGAAATCGCCAAGATACAAGAGCCGGAACTTCCCGAAGGTGACGTGACTGCCGACAGACTGTTCGTCTTCGGTATTGCCGACCGGCGCTCCGGAAACCGGATTGACTTCGTGTCTCGTGAAGGCCCGGCAATACGGGTTCGACTGCCCCCCGCCGGGTAGTGACCTGCTGATCACCTGCCCGCCGGCGCTGACGATGCGCCAGTCCACATCGTTCACCGGAAGCTTGTCGCCCGGCTTCACGACTCTGTGCCTGGCACTCGAATACAGCTGCGCATACCGCGCGAGAACCGGATCAATCTGCGGACCGGGCTGGACGTTCGGCCCGTGATCGATGAACTCGCGAATTGAAAGGTGCGTCGCGAGCTCGGGCAGCCCGCCGACGTGGTCGCCGTGGAAGTGCGTGGGCCGCGGCGGCCCCGCCGTTCCCCGAGTCGATGAGAACTGACTCGCCGCTCGGCAAGCGATACAGCTGCGCGTTCCCGCCTTCCACGTCGATCAGGTAGATATCCACCGTCTTTGCCGTTTGCGACTGGCCGGCGACGAGTCCGGCGAACAGCGCGAGAGCCGGCACGTGCACGAGAGGTGCGCGCATCAGAGTGACTCCTCACGATCGTTGAGGGATAATCGGCCCGCGTCAGATCGCGCGAACCGAGAGTCGAGGAAGGAGTGGCGATGCAAAAATCAACGCTGGGCGCATTCCTGTTGCTCTTCAGCTGCGTCTCCGTATTCTCGCAGCAGCCGCCGCGGAGCGCCGACGCCCCGGCGGCGACCGAGCGCACGCCACCAGGCGACTTACGCCAAATCATTCCGGGTCATTATGTGTTCAGCTCTACGACTTACAACAGCGGGATCATCGTCACCAACGATGGGGTCGTCGTGCTCGACGCCTTGAATTCGGAGGCGGTCGCCCGGGCGCAGCGAGAAGCAATCGCGAATACCATCCGGCAGCCGGTCCGCGTTCTCGTTTCGTCGACGTTCCACGACAACTATTCAAGGGGCAATATCGCCTACGCGGATGTGCTCAAGATCGGACACGAAGACTATCGCACCGACCTTCTCGCGTTGATGCAACGGCAGAAAGTGCCGGCCGAGGAACAAATCGCCCGCCTGCCGAATCAGACGTTTAGGGATCGTCTGACGCTTTATCACGGCGGAAAGGAGATTCAGATTCTCCATGTCGGCCGGGCACATACGCGAGGCGACAGCATCATTTTCGTGCCGCAGGATCGCATTGTCTATTTGAGCGAGATCTACTTCGCCGATCAGTTTTTGTTCATCAACGACGGGTACGGCCTCGACTGGCTCCGCGCCCTGGATGCGGTCGAAGCTCTCGGAGCCGACATATTTGTGCCAGGACATGGACCCATTCCTGCTGATCCGCGAGAAACTCGACAAGGACTCCGGCGGTTCCGTCAAATGTTAGTGGATGTGCGCGACACCGTTGAAAAAGAGATCGGGCGCGGCGCGACGGAAGATCAGGCAGTTGCCGCCATCCGATGGCCCCAGTATGAAGGACTGCTGGGATATGACGCGCAACGGGAAACAGCGGTGCGGCGGCTGTACCAGCAACTGACCGGCAGGCTTCCCTAGAACGTCCCGAATCCCTCGTTCGAGCTTCACTCATCAGGTCGTCTGGCGGCCATGAGGCGCCCCGGCGTGAAACGCCACGGCACATTGGAGGCCGAGTCCACTGCCTTGCCCGGCGGCGTTCAGTAAGCACTGCGGCGTTTATCGCGAGCGTGGCGTCCGATGGTCCGCGAGTCGCCGCGATCAAACACTGAGGAAGCATCTCTCTACACCTTGACATCCTAGGTGAAACCTGCGTACGCTCCCTCCACCTAGAATGCCTACCGAAGATGCCGATCGAATCGAGTTGCTCCAAGGGACGCTTGATCTCCTCATTTTGCAGACTCTGCGCCTCGGTCCTGCCCATGGCCACACGATTATGCAGGCGATCACGCGGAGCTCTGACGACGTCCTGCAGGTGGAGCAGGGGTCCCTCTACCCGGCGCTTCATCGGCTGGTCAGACGGGGTTGGATCAATTTCGAACACGGCACGTCTGAGAACAATCGGCGCGCGAAGTACTACCGCCTGACGCCAAAGGGACGTAAGCAGCTCGCCATTGAGACATCGAAGTGGAAGAAACTCGCGCGCGCGATCGCACGGGTGCTGAGGCCGGCATGAGGCGGCGCGCGCGCGAAAGTCTCGATAGTTTGGACAATGAGATCCGCGATCACATCCTCCGCGAAACCGAAGAGAACATCGCCCATGGGATGGCGCCAGACGAGGCGTACGACGCTGCGAGGCGAGCATTCGGAAACGCTTTGCTGACGAAGGAAGCGGCACGCAGAATTTGGATCCCCGTCTGGTGGGATCACCTCCTTCAAGACACGCGGTACGGCCTCCGCTTGTGCCGTCGTGCGCCCGGGTTTAGCGTCGTCGTCGTGCTCACACTTGCACTTGGGATCGGGTTGAACACAGCCGTGTTCAGCGTCGTCAACGCCGTGCTCGTGCGACCGCTGGCGTATCCGCATCCTGAGCGCCTGGTGTGGGTCGCCCCCTATGACGATCGCGGCCAGGACGACGTCGTCATGTCGCCCGATTTTGTCGCGTGGCGCGATCAGGCGACGGTTTTTGACCGGCTGGCCGGATTCTTGACCGCTGCCGAGCCGATCGACGTCGGTGACGAGGTCGTGCAGGCGCGCGTCGCCGCGGTCACTGACGCGTTCTGGGATCTCACGGGGGCGAGCTTTGCTCTCGGTGGGCCTCCGCCGTTGGGCCAAGATGGTGTCGTTCTACCACACACCTTCTTCGAACGTTGGTTCCACGCCGATCGATCGGTTATCGGACGCCCCGTGATGCTCAGCGGGCGGCAGAGTGTCATCACCGGAGTGCTGCCGGCCGATTTTCACCCCCAGCTCGTCTCGCCGCCGGCGTTTGTCGCGACCGGTGCAGGCGATATCGACGTCTATCGCGCGAACGTCATACGCTCATCGACTGGTCCCGGCGTCCAAATCCTCAACGTCATGGGCCGTTTGAAGCCCGGAGTCTCGATTGAGCGCGCACGTGCGGAGCTCGAAAGTATTCGGGAAATGCGGCGACAGACGGGTCAGCGAACGGGAGGATCGGCCCATCTGCGCGTCGTTCCCTACGCCGACAAGCTCGTTGGCGATGCGCGGAAACCACTCGTCATCTTGCAGGCGGCCGTCGCCCTGGTCTTGTTGATCGTGTGCGTCAATACGGCGAATCTCCTGCTGGTGCGGGGATCGGCGCGCCAGCGCGAGATCGCGATCCGTACGGCGATGGGTGCCGGCCGCGCTCGCGTCCTGCGGCAGTTCTTCGTTGAGAGCCTGCTACTCGGCGCAATCGGGTGCGCCGCCGGATTGCTGGCTGCACGGGGTGTAATTGCAGCGATGCTGCGGTTACTCCCGCTGGCGGTGCCGCGACTGTCCGAGACGACCATCGACGCGCGCGTACTCGTTTTCGCTCTCGGCGCGTGCGTGGCGACGACGTTCGTCTTCGCGTTGGTGCCGGCCATCGCGATGTGGAAGACCAATGTCTACGAAACGTTGAAGGACGGTGCGCGGTCCGCGTCGTCGAGCGTACGCAGCGTTCGCGTGAGGAGTGCGCTCGTCGCGATAGAAGTTGCGCTCACGGTCGTCTTGCTCGTTGCCGCCGGACTGATGGTGAAGAGCTTCTTGCACATGACCGCGTACCCGCCCGGCTTTGCGCCGGATCGCGTACTGACGATGCGGGTACAGTTTTCAGGACCGCGTTATCGCGATCCGCAGAATCAGCGCGCGTTCATTGACGAGCTGCTCCGGCGCGCCGCTGCCGCACCGGCCGTCGAAGCGGTGGGTGTTGGTTCGAACGGTGGCGCGATCATGCTGCTGACCATCGAGGGAGAGGCCGAGACCCCGCCGGAGCAGAAGCCACACGGCGTTCTGAGCTCCGCGTCGGAAGGCTATGCCTCCGCCCTAGGGTTGCGCGTTGTGAAGGGTCGATGGCTTACGGACCATGAGCCGACGCCGGTGTTCGTGATCAATGAGACGCTCGCGCGGCAAGCTTTTCCCGGCGCCGATCCAATCGGCAAACGGATCCGGCTGCCCTTTGTGAATGCGTCCACAACTTTTGCGCAGGTGGTCGGGGTTGTCGCGGATCTGCGGTATTCGAAACTGGGCGCGGCAACTGAGCCAGAGCTTTTCATCGACTACGCCCATACTAGAATTTCCGGGACGACGCTGACGATTCGTACCAGCACCGACCCGATGTCGGTCGCACCGTCGCTCCGGACGCTGCTCTCGAGTATCGATCGCACGCAGCCCCTGTTCGACGTGAAACCGCTCGATGTGGCGCTCGCCGATTCGATCGCACCGCGCCGATTGAATCTGCTGTTGCTTGGCACATTCGCTCTGTCGGCGCTGCTGCTCGTGATCGTCGGCATCTACGGTGTCGTCGCGTATGCAGTAGCGCAGCGAACACAGGAGATCGGCGTCCGAATCGCTCTCGGCGCGGCGCGACGTCAAGTCGTGGTGATGGTGGTGCGGCAGGGGATGGCAATCACGCTCGGCGGAATCGCGCTTGGCGTTGCCGCTGCAATGGCATCCACGCAGGTGATGACAGCACTGCTGTACGAGGTGACGCCCACCGATCTCGCGACGTTCGCGACGGCCGTCGCGACTGTTGGCGTCACTGCCTTCGCTGCGTGCTGCGGGCCGGCAGTCAAGGCATCTCTCATCGATCCACTCGTCGCACTTCGGTGCGAGTGATCACTCCTCAGAAGTCGCGAAGGGTTACCGACAGCCGAGCGCCTCTCTATCCGGCCCAGTGGTGGGCGCACCTCGAGTTCACCCGCATAAACATTAAGCTGACTGTCCTGCCCAAGAAGATCGAGGATTTGCGAGAGACGCGCGCGCAGCATCACGCGGCGAATTGGGGTTGAATACATCGCAAATGTAGTGGCGTGAAGAGACCGGGGAACATTGGAGACCTGGACACGTAATCGCTCAGGAGGGTGAAGAACTCTATGCTGCGCTGCAGTCAGTTAGGCGGCCCTATACTGTTTATTGCACTGCTGGCTCCACTTTCACGGCAGTCCGCCGCTTGGCGGGACCCATCCCCCCACACCGTACAATTTGTAACCGTGGACAAAGACGTTCGTCTGGAAGTGCTCGATTGGGGCGGTTCTGGCAGGCCTGTGGTCCTCCTGGCCGGCGGCGGGAACACGGCGCACGTATTCGACGAGTTCGCACCGAAGCTGACGGCCAACTACCATGTTTACGGCGTCACGCGCCGCGGGTTCGGCGCGTCCAGCTTTTCAGCCTCGGAGAAGGGTGTTGATCGCCTCCGTGACGACGTGCTGGCCGTTATTGACGCGCTCGATCTCAACAGGCCCGTGTTGGTGGGGCATTCCATCGCAGGCGCGGAATTGAGTTCGATAGGAACCTCGCGCTCGGACCGGGTTGCGGGGCTGGTCTACCTCGAGGCTGGATATCCGTACGCATTCGACAATGGCAAGGGGCCGACGATGAAGGAGTTTCAAGAGATCAGAGGACCTCAACCTCCAACTCCGGGTGACCGCGATTTGGCCAGCTTCAGCGCCCTGCAGAAGTGGGATGCACAAGTGTATGGATTCCGAATTCCGGAGGCGGAGTTCCGCCAGACCTGGGATTCGACCTCCGACGGACGACCTAGGAGGGCTCGCGATTTTCCGGGCTCGCAGACGTTTACGACGATCATGATGGGCATGAAGAGGTATACGGATATCCCGGTGCCCGCGCTTGTAATCTTTGCGATCCCTCACGTTCAAGAGAACTGGATCAACAAAAGTACAGTTTCAGCGGTGCGGAAGGTGGCCAGAGCCTATTTCACAACGATTGATGCTCTAACAGAAAAGCAGGCGAAGGCGTTTGAAGCTGGTGTACGTACCGCACGCGTGATCAGGCTACGGGGTGCGCATTACATATTTTTGTCAAATGAACCGGACGTACTGCGTGAAATGCGTGCCTTCCTTACCGGCCTGAAGTAGCCGTTGAAAGCCACCTTCTAGGCACCGAGAACCGTTCGACGCGCCCGACTTCCACTCGTCACCGCATCACCATCGGCGCCAGATGAACCGATGACGCGGCATCCGCATCGACGTCCACGTTGCCGACCGGCCGGCCCGGTCGATCGCCGCTGCCATACACGATCGCTGCATGGTAGCGCTCCCGCACCGATGGCAGTGAATCGCATCCGGCGGACGTCTGCCCGTACATCACGTCGTTGGCGCTGTCGGTGTGGAAGAAGCCCAACGCGTGCCCGAGCTCGTGGCGTACGAGTTTCTGGTAGATCGCTGGCCCGACGCCGCCGCAACGGCAATTCGCATACGGAAAGAACTCAATCGACGCGATGTCGCCCGCGACTGCCGTTTGGCCACAACGGTCGGTTGGGCGATCCGTTTTCCACCCGACCGTAATCCACCCGGACATTCCGCCGCGGCTTTCGGTGCCACGCACGACTGCCGCCGAATACCGCTGCGCCGTCCACATCGGAACCGACTCTGTCAGCGCGCGCTCCGTCGCGTCGAGCGTGGCTGGATCGACCGCGACGCCGGCGTCATCGACGGTTCGCAGATACACCGATGGGCCGCGCATCCATCGGCGAATGGGCTGCAACGCCGTAGAATCCAGTCCATTTCGAACGAATTGCCGGTAGAACTTCAGATCGAACCCTCCGGCCTCCTGAATGACGTCCCAATCAACCGTTCGCAATATCGAGCCGGAGAAGTAGCCCTTGCGCTGAAGAAAACCTGCACCGGTGATCGTGACGAGCGTTGTTGACGTCGACCACGGCAGCGTCAACGCATATCGGCCAGAGGCGTCGGTCGTCGTTGACATTCCAGCGGCAGCAATGCTGGCGCCGGTGACTGGCAGTCCGCCATTGTTCACCGTCACGATCCTGCCCGAAACCGTGTAGGTGGTCGTCGCCGGCGTGAAAGATCCGGCCGACGAGGACGGACCGACCGGTCCCGTCGCGCCGCCGCACGCAAGCATCGCGAGCGCAGACGCTAACAGAATCGTGATCCGCATGACGAATGGACCTCCGCTCGTGAGACTTGCCGCGCCTGCGACACCATTCCGCCATGCTCGGCGAAGAGCACGTTGTACGAAGCTAACGTTATTGAATGGAGGGTCGAGGTCGATCAGATCAACGGACTCCTCCTTGATGTGCCCTTGGAGGACGTCCAGGTTGTCGCCATAGAACGGCCGGTTTTTCTGCGCCAACTCTTCTCGAACCGACGCCGGTGCAAGATGTGTGCGGCTTTCAATGTGTGGTTAGCGAACCACGAAAACAGCCGGTATTCCGCGGGCAGCCCGGCTCTCTCGGGCTCGTGCTCCTTCAAGCTCGGCTAAGACGTCCAACCCTACAAGGAATACGGGCTTGATTAGGTGTAGCCAAGTGGCCCATAATAGTGGCCATATGGCGCAGAGATGGCGATAGCTGAAACCGTTCATGATCATCGCGGCGTCGAGACACCCACGAAGGATCTCGATCGATTCAGGCAGTATTTGCGTCGCGGCGCCCCGGGACCACATGCGTACGTGATTCTGCTTGGACTCGAGGCATTTGATCCGGCTCACCTCCTCCGTGCGGTGAAGAAAGGGTTTTCGTACCGTACATTTGAACGATTCCGACGAAACACGTCGTTGTCCTTCGAGCGCCTCATCGACCTCATCGACGTTCCGCGTCGGACGATGACGCGTCGCAAGCGGGAAGGGCGGTTCCTTCCGGACGAGTCCGACCGACTGCTTCGGGCCTCGCGATTGTTCGGCAAGACGTTGGCCCTCTTTGATGGCGACAGGGACGCTGCAACGCAATGGCTCACGACCGCCCAGCCGGCGCTTGGAGGGGCCATCCCGTTCGACCTCGCCCGAAGCGAGGTCGGTGGTGGAGAAGTCGAACGCCTGATCGGTCGCCTCGAACACGGCGTCTTCTCGTAGTGACGCTCACTGCTTGGCGCATTGTCAAGGCAAGGCACGTGGCTGCTGCCTTTGACGGTGAGGGTGCCCGCCTCGAAGGTGGACGATGGAACTCGCCGGGAAGGCTCATGGTGTACACGTCTCAAAGCGCTGCATTGGCCGCGCTAGAGATGCTGGTGCATCTTGGGCGGGGCTCAATTTTGTCGGCCTACGTTCTGATCCCGTGCACGTTTGACGATACCCGTGTGTCGCGACTCGATCGAGGACGCCTGCGGACGAACTGGCGATCGTATCCTGCTCCGCCCGAGTTGCCGTTGATCGGTGACGAGTGGGTAAAGAGTGGCATGTCAGCGGTGCTGGAAGTACCGAGCGCTGTCATCGAGACGGACTCGAACTACCTTCTGAATCCGCAGCACCGCGAGTTTCAGACAATTCACGTCATGGATCCGCAAGCGTTTGAGTTCGATTTTCGCTTGCTCGAGCACTGAAGCAGTTCTCGCTGCTTTGCCCATGCCGCGTACGCCAACTCAAGTACTTTCCGGGATTAGCTGGTGTCCCTGGGCCAATACGCGCTATCTACCACAAGACTTTCGCGACTAGTTGTCCGACTCGTCCTGCCTGAGCGCTGGTGATTCGCCCGAAGCTGGCGGAGCTGACGACTTGATTCGGCTGGTTGAAATTGACCTGGTTGAAAGCGTTGAACAATTCACCCCGAACCTGGAAACGGAGCCCTTCACGTCCGGGAAGCTTGAGATTCCGCATCACCGCAATATCGCTCCTGGCCATGGCCGGTCCACTGATGACGTTCTTGCCCATGTTGCCGTAGATTCCCCGGGGCAGCTGATTAACTGGCACGAATGCACTCGTGTTAAAGAACGCGTTGACGAGGTCGCCGCGATTTTGATGATTGAGCTCGATGTCCTGATACGTAACTCCGGGGGCCAGTTGGGCGAGCTGCCGGTTCGCGCCACCGGTTCCATCGAGCGCAACATCGGTTCCCATCACAAAGTTGAGTGGAATGCCGCTCGAAACGTTATGAACTCCACTAACCGCCCAGCCGCCCAAGACGCTTTCCAGCGCTCTGTTGTTAAATCTTCGGGTCTGCTCCCACATCCAGGAGAAACCGAGCGCGTGTCGACGATCGAACTGAGCTCTCCCCTTCATCACACTGAGGTCGAATGGATTGGCTACTCCTGCGGTGAGCCCAGCGCCAGAGTCGAGAAGGGTATCGATAGCTTTGGATAGGGTATAGAACCCGGAGAACATGAAACCACGACTGAAGCGTTTGTTCGCCTTCATCTCCAAACCGTGATACCAGCTCCGATAATCGCTTCCCAGCACACGGGACGTTGGACCGATGATTCCTGGTTCGTACAGGACCCGCTCGTTGATGTTCTGAGTCGAGGGTGGCAGGCCGGTAATTGGAGAGTTGATGAAACGAGCTGGATTGAAGTGTCGGTGTCCCTCTAGTTTGTAGCCGAACCTCCCCACGTAAGCCACGTCGAACATCAGGTCGTTGGTGACCTGACGCTGGAATGAGACATTGACGTGATGAACCGTAGGCGTGCTCATCTCCAGGTCGTTATAGACGAAATTGAGGGGCAGAGGGTACAACGGGCATTGAAGGCCCGGATACTGGTTAGTCTTGACGCATCCAAATTCGCCAGAGATCGGAACCCCTGAAGGCGGGAAAGCACGGTTCAGCGAGCCGAATGGATCCTCTATGCGGCCGGAGAAAAGCTGCACGGTTCCTGTCCAGGGAGCTTCTGCCGCATGCACGGTGGTACCACTGACCTGATTGAAGTACATTCCGTATCCGCTTCTTACGACGGTTTGGCCATTTCCGAAAAGATCCCACGCAACACCAAACCGGGGAGCAAAGTTATTCAGATCGCTCTCAACTGTTTTGTCGGGCACACCGGGGTCTCCGACAAATAGAATGCCGCGAGGAGCATCGGGCTTTACTACAGATTGAACACCGTACGCCCACGAAGTGTAACGACCGTATTCCTGCTTCCATGGAAGCCACGGCTCGTAGCGAACGCCAAAGTTCAAGGTCATGCGTGGCGTGATCTTGAATTCATCCTGGAAGAAAGCCTGGTGCTTCCAGATAAGCGGAAAGCTATCCGCTGCGCCAAATCCATAACTCACCTGATCGAAAGCCCCTACAAGAAAATCTGCCACGGGAAACCCCGAGCGGGTTCCGGTGAAAGTGGCACTTCGTGCGCCGTTGCCACGGACCAAATCGAAGTTGACGTACATCCCCTCGTAGCCCCACTTGAAGGTGTGCGTCCCTCGAACGAGGGTCATGGTGTCTCGCCAGTGCCAGTTTCTGTACGTCTGCCTCTCGGGACCAGTAAAGCTCAGGTTGAATTGACCCGAGACATTAAGGCTCATCCCTACGCCGAGGTAGCCTTCGTCAAGATTCATCCCCATGTCGCGAGGAGGAACTCTATCGATGGCTCGTTCAAACGAGTCAGCGTACATAAAGGAGTAGGTCGCTTCATTCAGGAAGGTCGAACTAAAGGTGTGCGTGTCCGTCACGGCATACTGCTTCACATCCGACAGGTTATCTTGAGTTACGTACTCGAGGTTGCCGGGCGAGGAAGTCCGATGATAGTGATCTCTGAAATAGTGGAAGAACAGGTTGTTCTTTGATGAGGCCGTATAGTCAAGCCTGCCAACCCAGTTGTAAGCGTCGAGGGGCGAGGGGGACAGTTTGACGACGACGCCCGTGGGTGACCGTGGGATGAAACGATCGAGATAGCTCTTGGCAACTGGGCTGATGCAATTTGGATTTATCACGTTGGCGGAAACGCATGATGCCCCTGACGCATCTGCGAATGGTCGATTTGTGATCGGGTCGACCGGATTTCTCAACGCCATCCCCAGCGTTGAAAAATCCCCGAGGCGCTGTGCGTCGGTCGGAACGAGAGCCTGTGCAGATCCAGCTTCGGCCCGGTTCGATAGCCTCTGGTACGAACCGAAATAGAAAAGCTTGTTCAGCAGAATACGGCCGCCAGCCGACGCTCCGGCTTGATTCTGGCGCTGCTCAGGGCGTCGAGGCTGGAAGAAGCTGCGGGCGTTCAGTTTGTCGTTCCGATGGAATTCCCAGACCGACCCGTGAAATTCGTTGCTGCCGGCTTTGGTGACCATACTGACCTGAGCGCCCGCGTTGTTCCCGTACTCCGCCGAGAACGTCGAAGTCTGGACTCGGATTTCCTGGACCGCATCCGGAGGAGGTGGATTGAAGCCAGCAGTCTGCGAGAAATTCGTGAAGTTGGAACCATTCAACGTGAAATTGTTCTGCCCCCTGGAGGCCCCATGAACGATCATCGTGGGACCACCACGGGTACTGGCCATCTCCTCGGACGCGTTCACGTCCGTGATTCCTGGGAGGGTGCGGGCCAGTTCCACGACGTTTCGACCGTTGAGAGGCAACTCTTGAACTCGCCGGTCATCAACTAAGCCCGAGATAGTAGCGCTCCTGGTTTCCACCAACGCTGCGGCGCCGGTAACCACCACGGTTTCCCGTAATTGACTCAAATTCATCTTGAAATCGACCCGCAGATTCTCTCCAGCGGTCAGTTCTGCCGTTGTTCGCTGCGTCGAAAACCCGGTCAATTGTGCTGTGATCTCGTAGTTCCCCCTCGGCATCGCGAGAAGATTGAAGAACCCCGTTTCATCCGAGACTGCTGAACGAGTCAACTGCTGGCCAATCAAGGTGGCCCTCACGTCGGCACCCGGAATGACGGCGCCACTTTCATCACGTATATAGCCACTGATCGTTCCTGCCACTTGGGCTTCAACTTCGCTCGAGATGTCGAGCGCGGCAAGGAGGACGAAAAGAATCATTGGCAGTCGACGAAGCGTTCGCTCAGTCACAGCTACCTCCTTGAGATCGCCAAATCGAGCAGTTCGTCGTCCGGAATGCTGCTCCACAGGAAGAATGACAAGCGCGAGGCCATTTCGACGTCGGAGAGACGGTAGGCCGTGCCTGGGGTGACATTATCGGGATCAGCTTCAATCCGAAACAGAAAATCGGGGCTGGCCAGAAGCCGTTCAAGCGCCGCGCGGACACCGGTCTCGAAGTCTCCGTCGGCTCGGATGTGCCTGCTGAAAATCCCGTTTTTGTTGCCAGCGTTGAAGTTGCGGCCGTTCCGCGGATAGGCTTCTCGCCGATGACGTCGGTGCTCGTCTTGCTCCTCTTGACCGTAGGAGCTTGTGTGCGCTCACGCGCCGCACTGCAGCTCGAGGCCTTCGGCAATCGTTCGAGTGGGTCGGCCCTACAACGCGAATGCCGCCTTCGCGGCGGCTTCGTCCATCACCTCGCCGTGCTGACTGATGGCGAGGCCGATCTCCTCCCGATCGGCCGGGACGCGCAGCGGGATGAAGAAATCGGTCACTCTGTAGGGCGCTCACGATCCGACGAACGTGAACACCGTGACGAACACGAGCGCGCCGCAATGGACCGCGAACGTGCGCACGAACCCGGTTACGAGTCCGACGTCGCGCGCGCGAAGACCCTGCTCTCGTTTGTTGATTTGTCTCGCGATGGCGACACGTTGCGACGATTGCCGAGCCGCGCTCGTGCGACGCGTCAGCGACTCACACCATCGCTTGCAAGCGGGACACCTTGTGACAAAGACTCGCGAACCCTGGTGATACTCTCACCGGCATTTGACGCCGGGCAGCGGATTACCCATATTCCGACCGTACCCGCCAGGGCGGCGCTCCAACCGGATCTCAAGGGTGTGAAGGAAACGGGAGTTTGCTGAGGAGCAACATGAAGAAGAACAGGTTGATCTTCGCGGGTGTGGCCGGCGTGGCGGTCGCTGTCGTGATGGGCAACGGCGTGGCGCGATCGCGGGCCGCCGAGACGCAGGGCGGGCGAGGCTCGGTGCGCGCGGTGCCGAAGTTCGAGGTCGATCCGGCGTGGCCCAGGATTCCAAACGGGTGGGCGCTGGGCCAGGTCGCGAGCGCAGCGGCCGACGAGCAGGATCACGTGTGGGTGCTCCATCGCTCGCGCAACGTCAGGCGCGATCAGAAAACGGGTCCGCCCGTCATGGAGTTCGACACCGCGGGCAACTACGTTCAGGGCTGGGGTGGAGTTGGTTCAGGCCACCCGTGGCCCAGCTCGGAGCACGGTATCTACGTTGACTACAAGGGATTCGTCTGGATCGGCGGCCAAGGTGATGACGATCAAATTCTCAAATTCACAAAGACTGGAAAGTTCGTGATGCAGATCGGCCGCAACGGCCAGAAGAAGACGAACCAGAGCACGACGAATTTCTGGAAGCCGGCCGACGTGTTCGTCTACCCCAAAACGAACGAGCTCTTCGTCGCCGACGGGTACGGCAACAAACGCATCATCGTGTTCGATGCGGACACGGGCGCGTTCAAGCGCATGTGGGGCGCGTTCGGCAACGTCCCCACCGACGATCCGCCTCCAGCTCCCGCAGCGACCGAACAACAGGGAAGAGGCGGAAGAGGGGGAAGAGGAGGAAGAGCGGACGAACTGTCTCGCATTCCGGCAAAAGAAATCGATGCGAAGGATCCGGGTCCCTCGCAGTTCAGCACGATACATGGCGTCAAGGTCTCGAACGACGGCCACGTCTACGCCGCCGACCGCGCGGGCAAACGAGTGCAGGTATTCACGCTCGAGGGCAAGTTCGTGGCGCAGGCATTCGTGGACCGTTGGTGCGAGGAACCGCACTGCGGGAACGGCGAGACGGTCGCCAGCGTCGCGTTTTCCGGCGACGCTGAGCAACGGTTCTTGTACGTCGCCAGCAGGAGCCCTGCGCGCGTCTGGGTGTACGACCGGACAACACTCCAACCCTTGCACTCGTTCGGCCGGCCCGGCGTGGCACCCGGCGAGTTCTACGTGCTCCATCACATGACCAGCGATTCGAAAGGCAACTTGTACACGTCGGAAGTGCAAGATGGCAGGCGCGTTCAAAAGTTCGTCTTCAGGGGAATCATGTCACCGCCAACGGAATGAGACGAGTGAGAGATGCGAAGGAGTCTGAACATGCGGAAGGCTGTGGCTGGACTGGTCGGCGGGCTTTGTGTTGTCGCGTCGATCACGTGGGGGTGCGGCGAGGCCGACGCCGTCTCGGGCGATCAGACTGCTGCCGGCACGCGGACGGTCACGGGTCAGGTCGTGTGTCTGGTGTGCTACGCGCGGAACAACGCGAACACCGGAGTTGACCATGACAGCGGCCGTGTCTGCGCGCAGGCGTGTGTGAAGTGGGAAGGCAATCCGGTCGGGCTCCTCGCCGGCGACGGGAAGGTGTACCAGTTCGCCGGCGGTCTCGTGGCCAACAACAACGCCAAGGCCTCGCCGCATCTCTCGCACAAGGTGTCGGTGACCGGCGACGTCTACGAGAAGGACGGCATGATGATGATTCGAGCCGACGATTTGAAGATGGCGCAGTAGCGCATGCACGGAGGACGAGATGAACGATGACAACGATCGGCCTCGCGTGCCCGCGCTCGGACGTCGAGACTTGCTGAAGCTCGGTGCCGGCGTGGTGCTGACGTCGATGACGGCGCAGCAGGCGTCATCGCAGGAACGCGGCCGCGGCTCGCGGAGTCCCACCCCGCCTCGCGGCTCTGCTCGACCGACGGGCGAGCTTCGGCCGCACACCGGTCCCGGCTACACGAACGACTACAACCGGTTGGGCGGCAACGGCCCGATGGACGATGCGACGCGGGCGATCGTCAAGTTCGTGCACGGGTACAAGGCATCGGACATGACGCCGGCCACCATCGCCATCGCCAACCGCACGATGGTCGATTCGATGGGCGCGATGGTTGCGGGTTTCGAGAATGACGCCATCCGCATCACCGCGCGTCTCGCGCGGCAGGTCCAGGCCACGGAGCACGGACTCAAGAGCACGGTCTTCGGTTACGGCATCTCCACCACGCCGGAACTGGCCTCCTTCGTCAACAGCGCCATGGTGCGCTACGTCGACTTCAATGACACGCCCCACGACAGCAACCTGATTCCTGCGGCGCTGGCGATCGGGGAAGCGCTCCACTCGACGGGGTCCGACGTCATGGCCGCGATTGTCATCGGCTACGAGGTCATGCGCACCGGATCCGGAGAGTCCGTCGCGCCCGCGATGGCGGCGGGCAAGCTGATGGGACTCGATGAAGACCGGCTCGCGAATGCGGTGTCGCTCGCGCTCGTTCCGCACGTGGCGTTGAACAAAGGCGTCGGCGCGATGTCGATGTGGAAGGGATGTCGTAGCGCAGAGGCCATCAAGTGTGGGGTGTGGGCCGCGTTGATGGCGCGTGAAGGGATGACCGGAAATCCTCAACCCTTCGAGGGACGCGGCGGGCTGTGGTCGCGCTCGGGTCCGGGCCGGTGGGCCACGACGGGACTGCCCGTCGAACCTGGAAAGATGGCGATCGAAGAAACCTGGCACAAGCGCTTTCCCTCGGACCAGCAGACCCAGGGAATTCTCAACATCATGCCGGAGATTCGCGCGTGGACTCGCGCGGACGAGATCGAGGCGATTCAGTATGACCTGACCTATGGCAACTGGCAGGAGGTCGCGGGCAATGCCAAGTGGGATCCGCGAAATCACGATACCGCCGACCATTCCCTTCCGTATGTGCTCGCCCGAAATTTGATCGACGGAGAGACGTACTTGAATGCATTCGAGGACGAGAAACTCCCCTACCGCGATCCTGAAATCAAAGCACTGATGGACAAGATGACGTTCGGGCCCGTCAAGGACTGGGAGGGGAACGGGACGGCCCGGCTGACGATCCGGAAGAAAACGGGCGAGGTGCGGTTCTTCGACACGCATGGCGGCGTGAGGAATGCCACTCCGGATGACTATTTGCGGCGGATGACCGACGACGACGTCACGGCGAAGTTCGTGCGCGCGTGCGCCTTCAGGCAGGTCGCGGACACGCAGCGAGATCGCGCGTTGAAACAGTGGTGGAATCTCGGCGCGATCAAAGACATCGCGGAGCCGATGCGGACGCTTGCGACGTTTGGCAAGCCGAAGCCGCTGTGATTGGAGAAGTGGTGAGGTGATTATGGAGTTCTCGGTGGGCATTCGTCATCTCGTCCTGACAGCCGTTTGTTGCGTCGGTCTGTCTCTCCCTGCATCTGCCCAGGGCGTCGGAGCGATTGGCGGGATCGTGACGGATGAATCAGGCGCGGTGCTGCCTGGCGCCACGGTGACGCTCTCGAGCTCGGGTCTCATTGGTGGCAATCAGGTCACCGTTTCTGACAGCCAGGGCACGTATCAGTTCACGCGACTGGTGGCGGGCCGTTACGCCGTGAGCGCCGAATTGCAAGGGTTTCGCACAGCAATGGTGAAAGACGTCGACGTCAGCGCGGACCGTACGTCGCGCGCGGACCTCAAGATGGTGATCGGCACGGTCAGCGAGACCGTCACGGTCTCAGGACAGGCGCCGCTGTTGGACACGTCGTCTGCCGCGCAACAAACCGTGATGTCGCGTGACGTGCTCGACACCGTGCCGACCGGGGCTGACATCTACTCGATCGCCCGGCTGGCACCGGCCATCACCGTGAGCAAGATCGACGTGGGCGGCAAAGAAATGATCGCGCAGTCGACGCTCTATGTGCATGGCAGCACGAACCAGGAGAACGAAGTCCAGATGGATGGCATGTCCGTCAGCCACTACAGCAGCGGCACCGGAGGTTCCGTCAACTACTATCTGGATAGTGCCCAGGCCGAAGAGATGAACTACCTGGTCGGCAGCACGTCGGCCGAGCGCGCCGTCGGTGGCGTCATCACCAATGTGGTGACGAAAACCGGCACGAACGTCTTGAGGACGTCCGGCATGTACTCGGGCACGAGTCAGCGTTTCCAGGCCAACAATCTGACGCCTGCGTTACGGACCCAGTTGCTGGCCGGCGTGCCCGCCGCGGCGCTGGCCGCAAACCCCAACATCGCGCCGGGTGGGGAGATCGCCCTGTTGTTCGACAGCGCGCTCGGGATGACGGGCCCCGTCATTCGCGATCGTCTCTGGTTTTTCGGGCACACCAAGCTGGGGAAGTCCAACCAGTACAAGGTAGGGAGTTACAACTCGGATGGCACACAGTTATTGAGTGATAACACGCTGTTGGACTACCTGCTCAAGGGTTCATGGGCGGTGACACCCAAGACGCAGTTTCACTATTTCTGGACGTGGCAGCTCAAAGGACGCTACCACGTGGCGGGCGGACCGACCGTGACGCAGTTTTTCGGCACGCGCGCGTCGGCGTACAACCCGAGCGACAACACGATCAATGCGGCATGATGGACAACTGTGCTGTCGCCGAAGATGGTGGTGGAAGCCTCCGGCATCACGATGAACGGACAAACGGACACGCTGCCGCAGAAGGACGTACAGATCGGAGAAATTCCCCGCTTTGATAGCATCACGAGAACGAACACTGTAGCCGCGGCCACCTACAGTTACAACAATGGCTGGCGCGCCCATGCGCAGGCTAGTCTGACCTACTACGCCGGACCGCATAACCTCAAGCTCGGCTGGCAGATGTATCAAACGCGGAGCGTGGGAGGCGGGTGGTCGGTATATACCCCGGAGGGATACGGCTTGCGGGCGGTGTTTCGCAACGGGGTACCGGATTCGGTGAACACATACAACACGCCGACGCGGTCCGTCGAACGGAGTCGCGACCACGGTGTCTACCTGCAGGACACCTGGAGACCCATCAACAAGGTGACGCTGAACCTGGGCATTCGATTCCAGACCGGGCATGGCTGGATTGACACCCCGCTGTGCCAGGAGGCGACGCCGTTCATTGCGGGCCAGTGCTTTGATCATCCGCAAGGAGTACCGCTCTGGAAAAATTGGGTCCCCCGTGCGTCGGCGATCTACGACGTGTTCGGCAACGGCCGGACCGCGGTGAAGGTTTCTGCGAACCGCTATCTCATTCCTCTGGGCGTCACGGTCATCGGCCGCCTCGACCCGATTAGCCTTCAAAACGACACGCGGTCGTGGACCGATCGCAATCGTGATCTGATCCCGCAGCTCGACGAGCTCGGGCCGTCGACCGGCTTCAACCTCGGGACGACCAACCGGTACGTCGACCATCTCCGGCAGCCGATCGTCAATGAGCTCTCGACTGAATTCCAACAGCAGTTGCCGGCGCAAGTCGTGGTCTCAGCCGGGTATTACTACCGCGGACATCGCGACATGATCGGGTCGACCAATGTCGCCGTGCCGCGGGAGAGCTATACACCAATCACGGTCACCGAAGTGGTCAGCGGTCGGCGGGTCACGGTCTACAACCAGGATCCCGCCACGCTCGGCAAATTCGACGTCGTCTGGTCGAATCAGCCGGAGCAAGATCGGAACTTCCACGGTGTAGATCTGACGATCCGGAAGTCGATGGCGCACCGGTGGATGGTGATGGGCAGCGCGAGCTGGGGGAAGAGCGACATCGACATCGCCGGTACGGTCGATCTCAACAATCCGAACTTCACGTTCCGACGCGGTCCGGAATCGAACGAGCGGCCATTCTTCATGAAGGTCTCGTCGGCCTGCCAGGCGCCGCTGGGCGTGACCGTTGCGGCCAACTTCCAGCATTACCTCGGATTGCCGGAGACGACGACCGTCCAGGTTACGAGCGCGACGGTCCGGCTGACACAGGTCAATCAGACGCTGGTGGTCGATCCGGTCGGCACGATCCGCCAACCGGATGTCTCTCTGCTCGACCTCAACTTCCAGCGACCCTTCACGCTCGGCAAAATGAGGCTGGACCCCCGCATCGACATCTTCAACCTGCTCAATTCGAGTGGAATCACCTCGTATGTCGCGCAGCTCGGGCCGTCTTATGGGAGAGCGATCGAAGTGATCGGTGGCCGCCTCATCAAGTTCGGTGTGAACTTCAACTTCTGAGACGGCGCGGACCACGATGCCTTCGAATGCTTCAACGCCTGGGACCGACCTCTCCGCCGCGGCCGAACGGGAAGCGTATCGACTGCGCCTCGATGCGTTTCTCGCCGGTCGAGACGCCGGCAACACGTTGACGCTGGACTCGCTCCGAGCCGGGATCCGGCTGGAAACCGTCGTCAGCGCGGCAGCCGCCGTGGCGGACTTTGCCGACGAGGCCCTCGCCATCATCAGCGACGAGTATCGTCCTCCGCTTCACTGCAAGGAAAGTTGCTGGTACTGCTGCTGCAAGCCCGGCGTGTTGATCTCCATCCCCGAGCTCCTTCGCATTCTGTCCCATGTCCGATCGACGTTTGACGACGACTCGGTTTCCGCGCTGACCGATCGCGCTCGGCGATACGCCGCGCAAATCGAAGGGCGGAGCTTCGATGCTTCGACGGACGAATCGGTTCCCTGCCCACTCCTCGTGGAGGGACGTTGTTCCGTCTACGAAGTCAGACCACTCGTGTGCCGTGGCTATAACTCGACGAGCGTGGACGCGTGCCGGAAAGCCCACCGGGACGCAAGCGAACTGGTGCCCATGTTCGCGATGCTCAAAGATGTGACCGACGGAGCGACAATTGGCGCGGCGCAACGCCTCCATGCCGAAGGACTCCCCGACTCGATGGTCGATCTTGGAAGCGCGTTGAACATTGCGCTCGCGGCCGGCGAAGGGTTCTCTGAAACTATCGTCGAAGACAACACCGCCCTCTTGTCGACCCAGAACTCCACATGGGTTGCGACCTTGTGGGCCCGCGTTCAAGAGACCGCTCGGGAGATCGGGGTCGAGCTGTAAGTCCGACTGTCTGAATCCTCCCGTTTCGCACGACGACAGCGCCGCGCTCGAGCACTCGTTCTCCGTCGAATACGCGGACGTCACGAATGACGAAGAGCTCCATCGAGTTTCGGTCCTGC
>MNEX01000206.1 GCA_001917905.1 Acidobacteria bacterium 13_1_40CM_65_14 | reverse complement strand
GTCCTACAGAGTCCGAAAACAGATCCGTCATCGGCGCATGAACCCACGTGCCTCTGCTTCGCCCAGTGTCGACCACGCGCCTCATCCGTCGGGCCCGGCCGCGGGCCGCGTCCTCGTGGTCGACGACATGGAGGCGAACCGCAAACTTGCCGCGTCCTTCCTGACTCGCGACGGGTATCTCGTGGAGTTTGCCCACGACGGGCAGGCAGCCCTCGACCTGGTGGCGCGCGATCAGCCGGATCTGGTGCTGATGGACGTCATGATGCCGCACATCAACGGGTTCGAAGCGTGTCTGGCGCTGAAGCGGAATCCTGCGACGCGTTTGATTCCGGTGGTGCTCGTCACGGCGCTGCAGAACTCCGAGGATCGCATCCGCGGCCTCGATGCCGGCGCCGACGACTTCATTTCCAAGCCGGTCAACGCCCACGAGCTTCGCGCCCGCGTGCGATCGCTGATTCGCATCAAACGGTACACCGATGATCTGGACACCGCCGAATCGGTCATCGTCAGCCTTGCGCTCACGATCGAGGCACGCGACCGATACACCGAAGGCCATTGTCAGCGGCTCGCGGCCTATGCGTCGTCGCTTGGCCGGCACATCGGTCTGAGCGAAGAGGACGTCGCGGCGCTCGCGCGCGGCGGCTTTCTGCATGACATCGGAAAGGTGGGCATCCCCGACGCGATCCTGCTGAAAGCCGGCCGCCTGACGCCTGCCGAGTACGACGTGATGAAACAGCACGCGATGATCGGCGATCGGTTGTGCGGCGAGCTGCGATCGCTGCGCCGCGTGCGGCCGATCGTCCGTCACCACCACGAGCGTCTCGACGGGTCCGGATACCCCGACGGTCTGCAGGGCGACGCGATTCCGCTGCTCGCCCAGATCACCGCAATCGTGGACGTGTTTGACGCGCTGACCACCAAGCGGCCGTACAAAGACGCCGTGTCGGCCGATCGGGCATTCGAGGAGCTCGCCGGCGAAGCCGAGCGCGGCTTGCACCGCCGCGATCTGGTCGACGCGCTCATTTTCCTCGGCCGTCAGGGTCGCCTGCCGCGCCACGACGCCGTTGAACCAGGATTTCCATCATGACGTACATCAACCCGCCCTCGTGGCATTCGCTGCGCTTGCGACTGCCGCTCGTCATCTCGGTATTCATCGCGGCCGTGCTGACCACGTTTCTGTTGGTGGCGTTTCGGCAGGTCGAGAGCGCGCTTTTGCAGGCTGGGGGCGCCCGCGCTCAGGGTGCCGCGGATCAACTCGCGACGTTGTTGACGCAGTCGACACAACAACGGCTCGCAGATATCGAGCGTGCTGCACGAAGTTCGGCGGTACTCGCGTACTTTCAACATCCCAGCGACACCACCGCCGCGGATGCGCGCCAACGGCTCACGTCCTTGACCACACCGGGGCAACCGGCCGTCGAGTTATGGGATGCAAACAGGCAACGAGTGCTGGCCGTCACAGGCCCGCCCGTTCCTGGCCGCGCTGCACCGGCCCGACTGCCTGTCGCGGATCCGCCCTCCCGCCCGGGGTTGACAGCGTTCCAGGTGTCGAACGACGTCGTGTTCTGGGACGCCCTCGCCGAAGTGGATGACCAGCCGGCGGCGGAGCAGAAGTCGGCGCCCAGCACGGGACGACTCGGCTATGTGTTCTCGCGGCGTTTGTTGTCATCCGCTTCCGCATCGGATGTCATAGGCCGTCTGGTCGGGAGTGGGGCCGTCGTCGAAATTGGCAACCAGACGGGCGATGTGTGGACCGACTTGTCGAAGCTGGTCCCTGCTCCTCCCGTGGACATCAAGCGAAACGGCGTGGCGGAGTACCGAGCGACCGACGGTCAGCGTCGGCTCGGCGCCAGCGCGCTGATTCGCGGCACACCGTGGGCGGTCTGGGTCGAGTTCCCGCGCAGCGTCGTCGTCGCACCGGCGCGGATCTTTTTGACTCGCATGCTGATCTTCGGGCTCGTCTTCGTCGCGGCGGCGGCGGTACTGGCCTGGACGATCAGCGCGCGCATCACGACGCCGCTCCACGGTTTAACTCACGCAGCCGAAGCGATCGCGGCGGGCACTGCGCTCGAGCGGGTCGAGACGAAACGGCGGGACGAGATCGGCCGATTGGGTGCCGCGTTCAACACCATGGCCGACCAGGTGCATGGAGTCCAGCGCGAGCTCGAGGAACGGGTCCAGCAGCGCATCGCGGAGCTCCACGAGGCGCGTCAGGAGCTCGATGGCTTCTTCGCCATGTCGCTCGACATGTTGTGCATCGCCGGCACTGACGGATATTTCAAACGGCTGAATCCCGCCTGGTCGGAGACGCTCGGCTGGAGCGACGACGAATTGCGCAGCAAGCCCTACCTCGATTTCGTGCACCCGGACGACCGCGAGGCGACAATCGTTGCAGCCTCGCAGCTCGCGGACGGTCACACGGTCGTGCAGTTCGAGAACCGCTATGCCTGCCGCGATGGATCGTATCGATGGCTGCAGTGGAAGTCAGTTCCGGTCCCCGATCGTGATTTCATCTACGCCGCGGCGCGCGACATCTCGGAGCACAAGGCGTCAGACTCCCGCATTCGCGCCCTGAACGATCAGCTCGAGCAACGCGTGTCGGAATTGAACGCGCTGAGCCAGGAGCTCGAAGCGTTCAGCTATTCGGTCTCTCACGATTTACGCGCGCCGCTCCGCCACGTCACGGGGTTTGCGGCAATGCTCGACAAGTCGGCCGGTCCCGCGCTCGACGAGCAGGGCCGTCGACAGCTCCGCACCATCTCCGACGCCGCGACGCGCATGGGCCGGCTGATCGACGACTTGCTGGTCTTCTCCCGGATGGGACGGATCGAGATGATGCTCGGGCGCGTCGATCTCGCGGCGCTCGTCGAAGACGTTCGTCGAGAAATGGCCGCCGAGCTGAATGGCCGATCCGTCTCCTGGAACATCCACCCGCTCCCGGTCGTGCGGGCGGACGGGTCGACGCTGCGCCTCGTGCTGACGAACCTGATGTCGAATGCGGTCAAGTACTCCGGGACGCGTCCGACCGCGGAAATCGAAATCGGATGCAACGGCACGCCGGCCGAGACCGTCGTGTTCGTGCGCGACAACGGTGTCGGGTTCGACATGCAGTACGCCCACAAACTGTTCGGCGTGTTCCAGCGCCTTCACAGCACCGACGATTTCGAGGGCACAGGCATCGGCCTCGCGAACGTGCGGCGCATCGTCCACCGCCACGGCGGACGCGTCTGGGCGGAGGGCGCCGTCGGACGCGGCGCCACGTTCTTCTTCTCGCTTCCCAAGACAGGAGATGCGACCCGTGATCGCTGAGCTGAAACGAATCGTCCTGGCGGAAGACAACGCGAACGACGTCGAGTTGACGCTGACGGCGCTCCGCGAGAACCACGTCGCGAACGAGATCGTCGTCGTGCGCGACGGCGCCGAGGCGCTCGATTACCTGTACAAGCGCAACGGCTACGCGGATCGATCGGGCGGGAATCCGGCGCTCGTGCTGCTCGACCTGAAGATGCCGAAGGTTGACGGCATCGAAGTGCTCCGGCAGGTCAAATCGGATCCGGCATTGAAGCAGATCCCGGTGGTGGTCCTCACCTCGTCGCGGGAAGAACAGGACCTCGTGCGCACCTACGACCTGGGTGTGAATGCGTACGTCGTGAAGCCTGTTGACTTTCACGAGTTCATCGACGCGGTCAAGCTGCTCGGTGGCTTCTGGGCGGTCGTCAACGAAACGCCATCGGCCGGCCCGCCGCGCCCATGAGCGTGTTGAAGATCCTCCACCTCGAGGACAGCCGGCTCGATGCCGATCTCGTCGAGGCGACGCTCGCGTCGGGGGGGCTCGCGGCCGAGATTGTGCGCGTCGACGGCCGCGAGACGTTTGAAGCGGCGCTCGAATCCGGGCAGTTCGACGTCATTCTCGCCGACTACAACCTGCCGACGTTCGACGGGGTTTCCGCTCAGGTGCTGGCCGCGCAGTCCCATCCCGAGGTGCCCTTCATCTTCTTGTCCGGCAGCATCGGCGAAGAGCTCGCCGTCGAGCGGCTGAAGGATGGCGCGACCGATTACGTGCTGAAGGATCGGATGGCCCGGCTGCCTTCCGCCGTGCGCCGCGCACTCGACGAAGCGGCCGAGCGTGCGGAACGCCGGCGTGCGGAAGAACAGGTCCACCGCCTCAACACGGAGCTCGAACAGCGCGTCGTCGAGCGGACTGCGGCGCTCGAGCGGGCCAATGATGCGCTTGCACGCCGAGAGCTCGAGCTGAAGGACGCGAAGAGCTTTCTCGAAGACTTGATCGCGGCGAGCCCGTCGATGATTTTCCGTCTCGATCCGTCGGATCTGCGGATCACCTACGCCAGTCCGAACATCGGCTGGCTCCTCGGCTACGACACCGCGGAGCTGGTCGGCGTGTCCGGGGCGTTGGAGCAGATGATTCATCCCGGCGATCGCACGCGGGTGCGCGAGGCGGTGCAAGCGGCCGTCGACGGCGGCACGGTGCAGATCGAGCAGGAATACCGGCTGCGCGGCAAGGACGGACGCTATCGGTGGTTCTTCAGCCTGATGCGCGTGGATTACGGCGCGGCCGGGCGTCCCGAAACGATGTTGCTCTATTGCCTCGACATCGCCGATCGAAAGGCCGCGGAAGATGCGCGCGCCGAATCGGAGCGACGCCTGCAGGCCATCCTCGATCACAGTCCGGCCGTCATCTCGTTGAAAGACATGTCCGGCCGGTACATCCTCATCAATCGGGAGTTCGAACGGATGGCCGGCGTGCCGCGCGACGCGATCGTCGGTAAGGCCGACCGCGAGCTCTTTCCGCCGCGCTTGGCGGACGCGTATCGCGCCAACGACGATCAGGTCCTCAGCAAGAACCGTGGTCTGGAAATCGAAGAGACCTTCCTCCAGTCCGACGGCGTGCACGTCTACCATTCGGTCAAGTTTCCGCTCCTCGACGCGGCGGGCCGGCCGTACGCGTTGTGCGCGATCTCCATCGACATCACCGAGCGCAAGAAGACCGACGATGCGCTGAAGATCGCGCGGCTCGAAGCCGAGCGCGCGAACCGCGCCAAGAGCGAGTTCCTCTCGCGCATGAGCCACGATCTGCGAACGCCCCTCAACGCCATCCTCGGTTTTGCGCAGCTCCTCGAGCTCGCTGATCTCGGCGAGGACGAACAGGAAGGCGTCGCGCAGATTCTCAAAGGCGGCCAGCACCTGCTGCATCTGATCAACGAGGTCCTCGATATCGCACGCATCGAGGCCGGCCACCTGTCGCTCTCACCTGAGCCTGTCAACGCGGGCGAGGTCGTCCAGCAGGCGATCGAGCTGGTGGGGCCGCTGGCGGCAGCGCGCGGCATCGCGCTCGAGGTCCGCGCGCCGGCCGACGAGGTCGTGATTCTCGCCGATCGCCAGCGGCTCAATCAGATTCTGCTCAACCTGCTGTCGAACGCGGTCAAGTACAACCGGCCGAACGGTCGTGTCACGGTCGGCTTCGACCACCTCGATGCCGGGCGCCTCCGGATCACCGTGACGGACACGGGCGCAGGCATCCCGCCCGCCAAACTGGCGCTACTGTTCAAGCCGTTCGAACGTCTCGGCGCAGAACAGACGGCGATCGAGGGCACGGGGCTCGGCCTCGCGCTCTCGCGCGGACTGGCCGAAGCCATGGGCGGCACACTCGGCGTGACCAGCGACGTCGATCGCGGGTCGACCTTCTGGATCGAGCTCGCGGTCAGCGACGCGCCGCGGCCGCGAGTGGCGGCCTCGCGCGTCGCGCTCGCGGCCAACGGGCACGCTCCATCAGAGACGGCCGGCGTTGTGCTCTACATCGAAGACAACCAGTCGAACGTGCGGCTCATGCAGCGCGTGCTGCAGCGGCGTCCGGGCGTCCGGCTGCTGCATGCACCCAACGGCGAAGACGGCATCCGGATGGCGCGCGACGAGCGTCCGGCGCTGATTTTTCTCGACCTCCATTTGCCGGACATGTCGGGCGAAGACGTGCTAGAGCGGCTCTGGCAGGACCGTGAGCTCCGTCGGATTCCGGTCGCAACCGCTCGAGATCCGCGAAGTGATGCGACTCCTGGACGAGCAGCTCGCCGCCGCTCGGCCTCAGGAGAGCGAGCCGTGAGCGGTTCGGTCAAGCGTGTGTTGCTCGTCGAAGACGATCGATTCCTGCGGCGCGCGTGCGAGGCCAGCCTGCAGCAGCGCGGTTTCGACGTGCGCACGGCGACCGATGGCGAGGAGGGGCTCGCCCTGGCGACCTCGCAGCGGTTCGACATCATCCTGCTCGATCTGCTGATGCCCAAGAAGCCCGGCATTGAAGTGCTCGCCGCGCTGAAGTCCAACGCGTCGACCGCGCGGATTCCGGTGCTGATTCTGTCCAATTCATCGCGCGAGGAAGACAAGCGCCGGGCCGCCGAGCTCGGCGCCGACGGGTACTACGTGAAGGCGAATCTGTCGCTCAAAGCCCTCGGCGACGAAGTCGGGCGCCTGGTGGGGAAGACGTAGCCATGGGCGCGCGTCACGCGGTTGCTGCGGCGGACCTACGGCTTGTAGGCGTTTTTGGAAGAGTGAACCCATGTCCAACCCCACGGAAGAAATCGACGTGATCCATCGGTTGAAGAACCACCTTGCCATCATCGTCGGCTTCTGCGATCTGCTGATTGCCGAGTGCGACGACAACGATCCAAAGCGCGCGGATCTCGTCGAGGTCCACACGGCCGCGCGGGAGGCCATGGCGTTGATGCCGGAAGTCGCGCGGCGCGCGAGCAAAGGAGAACACCCGTGAACAGCGTTCGATCACCGCTCGTGCTCGTCGTCGATGACGAGAATCCGATTCGGCAGATGGAGCGGCGCATTCTCGAAAAGGCCGGTTATCGCGTCATCGAAGCGCCCGGTGGCGTCGAAGGCGTCGCGATCCTCAAAGACGGCAAGCCGCTCGATTTGTTGATTGCGGATCTGGACATGCCCGAGCTCGGCGGCGACGAAATGGTCCGCCAGATACGCGCGGCGCGCCCCGACCTGAAGGTCCTCTACGTCACCGCGCACATCGATCGTCTGCTCGATGTTCGCAAGATGTTGTGGGAGGGCGAAGCCTTCCTCGACAAGCCGTTCACCGCAAAGGGCCTCCTCGAGGCGGTCGCGCTGCTGTTGTACGGCACGTTGTCAGCCGGAAAATCTTGAACTGGAGACGATTCATGGTCCGCATGTGTTCGCTTGTCGTCGTCGCGATTGTGATCTTCGGCGCCGTCCCGACGTTCGCGGCTGACGCTCAACAGGATAACGCTCCGCCGAAGCTTCAAATCACAACCCCCGCGGCCGAGTCACGGCCCGCCATCCTGCCGCCTCTGTACGTCGGGCTGGCCGCTCTTCAGGTGTACGACGGTTACTCGACGATTCGTGGCGTCCGCGAAGGCAATCGCGAAACGAACCCGCTGGTGGGAGGACTGGCGGAACGTCCTGTCGTCCTCTGGTCGCTGAAAGCGGCCACGACCGCTCTATCGATCTACCTCGCCGAGCAGCAGTGGCGGCAGCATCATCGGAAACAAGCCATTGTCACGATGATCGTGGCCAACGGCGTGATGGGCGCGGTGGCGGCGCGGAACGCCTCGCGTCTGGCTTCGCGACACTGACGTCCGAGGGGATGGTCTGTGAACAACTCGGTTCTGGTCGTCGACGACGAGGTTCTCATGAGAGAAGTGCTCGTCCGATGGCTGCGAGCGGCCGGCTACAGCACCACTGACACGCACGACGCGACGACTGCGCTCGAGCTGGTCGCGACGGAGGAACCGTGTGTGGTCCTCGTGGACATTGAAATGCCCGGACGCGACGGGCTGTGGCTCGTCGAGCGCCTCCGGGAACAATTTCCAAGCGTTGCGATCGTTCTGGCAACGGCTCGCGAGACGATTCCTCCGGCCGTGAGCATGCAAGACGGCGTCGTGGACTACCTCGTGAAGCCGTTCGAGCTCGATCGCGTCGTCGACGCCGTGAAGCGTGCCGTGGAATGGCACGAGGCCGCAGTCACGCGTGCGCCTCGTCCAGCGGCAGCAAGCGACACGCTCGACGAGTGGCTGCGCGGCCGGCGCCCTCGTTCGCAAGGGCAGTAGTAAACTGATTGCGAGTTGCCCAGGCGGTCTTTCGACTACGCGCTCGCATCGACGTCAGGCGTCCTCCTCGCACTTAGCTTTCCGAAATTCGGTCATCCCGCGCTCGCATGGATCGCGCTCACACCGCTGCTCGTGGCGCTGGCGGGCGCGTCGGTGCGGCAGAGCTTCGCGCTCGGGTTGCTGACCGGCGTCGTCTATTTCACCGGCACGCTCTACTGGATTACGCGCGTGATGGCGGTCTACGGCGACCTGCAATGGTGGGTCGCCGTCCTGATCAACGCGCTCCTCGTTGCGTACCTGGCGCTCTTTCCCGCGATCTTCGCGCTCATCGTGCGGCGGATCGTCGTCGCGCACGGCCCGGCGGCGGTCATGGCCGCGCCGCTCGTGTGGGTGACGGCCGAGCTCGGACGCACCTATTTCCTCACCGGATTTCCGTGGGTGCTGCTTGGGTACAGTCAGTCGCCGGTGTTGCCGATCGCGCAGCTCGCGAGTGTGTTCGGCGTCTACGGCGTGTCGATGCTCGTCGCAGCGGTGAGCGCAGCGTTGGCCCTGATCGCCGTAGGTCCGCCTAAAGCCGGACCTTACGTACCGCTGGGACGTTACGTACCGCTTTGTGTCGTGCTGCTTGCACTGGCGGTGGTGGCGGTGTGGGGAAGCCGGCGCGCGGCTGGACGCGAGTGGACGCACACGGGCGATCCAATCCGCGTCGGGCTGATTCAGGGCAACGTCGACCAGGGGCAGAAGTGGGATCCCGCGCGCGCGTCGGCGATCTTTCACGAGTACCTTCGAATGACGCGGGAGGCGATCGCGCAGGGCGCCCAGTTCGTGCTGTGGCCCGAGTCGTCGACGCCGTTCTACTTCGAAGAGGACCGCCCCGGCGCCGAGATGGTCCGCGCGATCGCCCGGGACGCGCGCGTCACCATTCTGTTCGGGAGCGATCAAGTCGACTGGCGCGTCGAGGGCAACAAGAAGATTCCCGACAAGTACTACAACTCTGCCTTCGTCGTCCGCCCCGACGGCACGACCGCGGGCGCGTACCGCAAGATGCATCTCGTGCCGTTCGGCGAGTACGTCCCGCTGAAGGAGCTGCTCTTTTTCGCGGCGCCGCTGGTCGAAGCGGTGGGACCGTTTTCAGCCGGCGTCGATCCGACGCTGCTCCCGGTGAACGGTCACCCGGTCAGCGTGGCGATCTGCTATGAGGTCGTCTATCCGAACCTGATTCGCCAGTTCGTGGTTCGCGGCAGCGAGCTGCTGACGACGATCACGAACGACGCCTGGTTTGGGAGCACGTCCGCGCCGTATCAGCACTTCGCGCAGGCGTCGATGCGGGCGATCGAAGAAGGCCGGTATCTGGTCCGCTCGGCGAACACCGGCATCAGCGGCATCGTGGATCCGTACGGCCACGTGGTCGCGGAGACCAGGATCTTCGAGCCGGCCGTCGTGGTCGGCGAGGCGCGTTTTCTCCGGCACTCCACCTTTTACGCACGCCACGGCGACATCGTTGCGTACGCGTCGGCCGTGATGACGCTCGCGCTGGTCGTGGTCTCGAGACGACGTGTACAATAAAGTGCATGTCCACTGTCGACGATTTGATGCGCCGGTACGAGGATCTCAGCAAACGCGCTGCGGATCTGCGGAGCTATCTTTGAGGTCTCCCGCCCAGACGATGAGCTGACCCGCCTCGAGGCGCGCGCCGCCGCGCCCGATTTCTGGAAAGACCAGGCCGAAGCGCAGAAGGTGCTGCAGCGCCGCCGCCGGCTCGAGCAGGATCGCGATCTGATGGTGTCGCTCAAGAAGCGCAGCGACGATCTCGGTGTGCTGATCGAATGGGCCCGGGCCGGCGAATCGGTGGACGCCGAATTCGCGCAGGCGCTCGACGGGCTCGATCAGGAAGTGCAGGCCGGCGAGATCAAGAAGATGCTCGGCGGCGAGCACGATCGCAAGAACGCGATCGTCACGATCCATCCCGGCGCGGGCGGCACCGAGTCGCAGGATTGGGCCGAGATGCTGCTGCGGATGTACTTGCGCTGGACCGAGCGCCGCGGCTTCAAGCGCGAGATGATGGACTATCAGCCCGGCGAAGAAGCGGGTTTGAAAAGCGTGACGCTGCTGGTCAGCGGCGAGTACGCCTACGGATTGCTGTCGGCGGAAGCCGGCGTCCATCGGCTCGTGCGCATCTCGCCCTACGATCAGGCGGCGCGCCGTCACACGTCGTTCGCTTCGCTCTACGTCTGGCCTGAGCTGCCGGAGGACGTCGACATCCAGATCGACGACAAGGACCTCCGCATCGACACGTATCGCTCGAGCGGCGCGGGCGGCCAGCACGTCAACGTCACCGACTCGGCCATCCGCATCACGCATCTCCCGACCGGCATCGTCGTCTCGTGCCAGAACGAGCGCTCGCAGCATCGCAATCGCGATTCGGCGATGAAGGTGCTGAAGGCGCGCCTCTTCGATTTGAAGATGAAGGAGAACCAGGCGAAGCTGGATCAGATCGGCGGCGTGAAGAAGGACATCGCGTTCGGCCATCAGATCCGCAGCTACGTGCTGCATCCCTATCAGATGGTGAAGGATCACCGCACGAAAGAGCAGGTTGGCGACGTGGACCGCGTGCTCGACGGCGACATCGACGTCTTCATCAAGGCGTACTTGATGCAGAAGTCGAGCGGCACGCTCGGCGCCGCAACGCCCGACGACGATGTTGACTAAGCGGAAAGTCGTGGCGAATCACCGCGGCGAGCGTAAGCGAGCCGTGGCAGGCGGCNNNCGAACGGGCCGTTCCGCGTTTCTCGTCGCGGCCGGAATTCTCTGCAGTCGTCTCGCGGGTCTCGTTCGGCTGCGCGTCTTCTCGCACTACTTCGGTCTCGAATCCGACGCGGCCGACGCGTTCAACGCGGCGTTTCGGATTCCCAACTTTCTCCAGAACCTGTTCGGCGAGGGCGCGCTCTCGGCCTCGTTCATTCCCGTGTACGCCGCGCTCGTCGCGCGCGGGGAGCGACACGATGCGGATCGCGTGGCGGGCGCCGTTGCCACGCTGCTCGCGCTGGCGGTCGCGATCCTGGTGCTCGTCGGCGTCCTCGCCACGCCGGTGCTGATCGCGGCGATCGCGCCGGGGTTCACCGGTGAGAAGCGCGACCTCACGATCCAGGTTGTCCGCGTCCTGTTTCCGGGTGCGGGACTGCTCGTGCTGTCCGCGTGGTGCCTGGGCGTGCTGAACAGCCATCACCGGTTCCTGCTGTCGTACACCGCACCGGTGATGTGGAACGCTGCGATGATCGCGACGCTCGTGATCTTCGGCAGCCACACGCCGCTGCCGCGGCTCGCGGTGCTGCTCGCGTGGGGATCGGTGGCCGGCAGCGCGCTGCAGTTTGCGGTACAGGTGCCGGTCGTGTTCACGGTCGCGAAGGATTTGCGATTCACACTCGCCCTCGCATCGGAGCACGTCCGCATCGTCGCGCGGAATTTCGTGCCGGTGTTCATCAGTCGCGGCGTCGTGCAAGTCAGCGCGTATGTCGATGCATTGCTGGCGAGCCTGTTGCCGACCGGCGCGGTCACCGGACTGTCCAACGCGCAGCTGTTGTACACGCTGCCGGTCAGCTTGTTCGGCATGTCGGTCGCGGCCGCCGAGCTGCCCGCGATGTCCGGCGCGGCCGTCGATCACGCCGCACTCCGCGCGCGGCTCGACGCCGGGCTGCGCCAGATCGCCTTCTTCGTCGTGCCGTCCGCCGTGGCCTTCCTCGCGCTCGGCGACATCGTCGCGGCGGCGCTGCTGCAGACCGGGCGCTTCCGGCACGAGGACGCCGTCTACGTCTGGGGCATTCTCGCGGGCTCCGCCGTCGGGCTGCTCGCATCGACGCTGGGCCGCTTGTATTCGTCGACCTACTACGCGCTGCGCGACACGCGCACACCGCTGCGCTTCGCGCTTGTCCGCGTCGTGCTGACGACGATCCTTGGATATCTGTTTGCGATTCCGCTCCCGCGCTGGCTCGGGTTGGATCCGCTCTGGGGCGCCGCGGGGCTGACCGCGTCGGCCGGCATCGCGGGATGGGTGGAAATGCTGCTGCTGCGCTCGTCGCTCAACGCGCGCATCGGACGGACCGGGTTGCCGGCGGAGTACGTCGCCAAGCTCTGGACGTGCGCGACGGCCGCGGCCGCCGGCGGATGGGGCATCAAGCGCGCGATTCCCACGCTGCATCCCGTCCTGACCGCGATCCTCGTGCTCGGGCCCTACGGTCTGACGTTCTTCGCGATGACCTTCGCGCTCAAGATTCCGGAAGCGACGACCGCGATTGGGCGCGTCGCTCGCTTGAAGCGGTGATTCAATGACCACGACCCGCCGAAGACGACGCACGTGGAGCGGTCCGTTGAGGCAACACTCGCTCGGCCTGACGGTCGCCGGCATTCTGATCATCTGGCTCGTGTTATACGTGCGCGGCGATCCGTCGACGCATCTGGGCGCGTTCTACGGCAACGCGCTGGCGGACTGGCTCGGGACGTTCGTCCT
>MNEX01000267.1 GCA_001917905.1 Acidobacteria bacterium 13_1_40CM_65_14 | reverse complement strand
CAAGAGAACGGTGCAATCGCGGCCGGCGAAGAATTCCTTCAGCGCGTGGAGTTGACGGCGATACCGGAGCGGATCGCGCGCGAGCAACTTCAGCTCCGACAACGAATCGAACACGACACGTGATGGCCGTAATCGCTCCACGACGTCCAGCACCGACTTGATGGTCTCGCCCAGCTCGACTTCGGCCGGATGATAGAGCGTGTACTGATCTTCGGCCTTCCACCCTTCCGCACCGGCGAGCTGAAAGATCTCGATGCCGTCGAGCGACCACTGGTGGGAGGCCGCCACACCGCGCAATTCCGCCGCGGTCTCGGACAGCGTGACGTACAGCGTGGACTCTCCTCGCTCGCGGCCGTCGAGCAGGAACTGCATCGCCAGCGTGGTTTTGCCGGTGCCAGGACTGCCTTCGATCAGATACATCCAGTTGGGCGTGAGTCCCCCAATCAGCAGGTCGTCCAGACCGGCAATGCCGGTGGATGCACGCGCGTCATCAGTCATGTCGCGTCGATCTTACAGGCTTTCCGGGTGACGAACGCCAGAGCTGACGCCGTTTCGATGAAGAACCTGTTACGCCCGCCGGCGGGTTCGCGCAGGCTTGGCCGTCTTCGCGCCAGTCGACGGGAGCTCGATCCAGTCGTGCGCCCAGTCGGTGATGGCTTTGATCGCGGTCGCCAGCTCACGTCCTTTTTTTGTCAACGCGTACTCGACCCGCACCGGCGTGTCGGGCACGACCGTGCGCTCGACGATCGCTTCCTCTTCGAGCTCCTGCAGGCGCTCGCTGAGCATGCGATCGGTGATGTCGGGAATGGCGTCGCGCAGCGTGGCGAACCGGCAGCGCGATTTGATGAGCACGAAGATGATCGCGCCCGTCCATCGCCGGCCGATCAGCTCGCTGGCGCGATGAAAGCGCGCACACAGCTCTGGAGTACGCGAAGAAGAACCTGGCATCTCACTTCGCAGAATACCGCGCTTCCTTGTGTCTTACAAGTCGCTTCTTGACAAGTAGTCGCTATATAAATTATAGTTAAACGCTCTGGAGGGTCGTATGGATGCAGGATTGTTGCTCGTGCGTGTCGTGTTCGGGTTGCTGATGGCGGCTCATGGGTCGCAGAAATTGCTCGGCTGGTTCGGCGGGTATGGCCTGACCGGCACCGGTCAGTTCTTCGAAGGGCTCGGCTTCCGCCCGGGTCGTCTCTTCGTGACGCTCGCCTCGCTCGGCGAAGTAGGCGGCGGCGGCCTCATGGCGCTTGGCCTCTTGGGTCCGATCGGGCCGGCGCTCGTGCTCTCGGTCATGATCGTGGCGGCGATCAGCGTGCACTGGCAGCATGGTGTCTTCGCGGCGTCGAACGGCATCGAGGTGCCGCTGCTGTACGCGACAGGCGCCGCCGCGCTCGCGCTGACGGGATCTGGTCAGTATTCGCTCGACGCGTGGCTCGGCCTCACGTCGCTGTGGACGCCCGCCGTCACGTGGACCGCGCTCGTCATCGGGATCATTGGTGCTCTCGCGAATCTTGCGCTCCGCCGAGCGCCGGAGCGACAGGCGGTGGTGGCCTAATGTCGGTACGACCTGTCAAGAAGGTGTCGGGCACGACGCCGACGCTCGAAGGCGCCGGCGTCAAGCTGCAGCGCGCGTTCGGTTTCGGCAACACGAGCGAGTTCGATCCGTTCCTCCTGCTCGACGATTTTCGGAACGAGAACCCGGACGACTACCTCGCCGGGTTTCCGTGGCACCCGCATCGGGGAATCGAAACGATCACCTACGTGCTCGCCGGCAACGTCGCGCACGGCGACAGCCTCGGCAATCGCGGCAGCCTCGGCGCCGGCGACGTCCAGTGGATGACCGCGGGCAGCGGCATCCTGCATCAGGAGATGCCGCAGGGTGATGAGCACGGACGCATGCACGGGTTTCAGCTCTGGGCCAACCTGCCCGCGTCGCTGAAGATGACAAAGCCTCGCTATCAGGACGTCGCGGCGCGCGACATTCCCGAAGTGGTCGACGACGACGGGACACGCGTGCGGGTGATCTGCGGAGAGTTCTGGGGACAGACGGGCCCCGTCGAGGGCGTCGCGGCGGATCCGCGATATCTCGACGTGTCGGTGCCGCCTGGCCGCCGAACACGATTGCCGGTCGAACGCTCGCGGCATGCCTTCGCGTACGTCTTCGCTGGATCGGGCACGTTCCGCGACGCGTCCGAGCCGCGTGCGGTTCAGAATGAGCTCACCGGTTCACCCGATCGCGGCGAGGCGGGCAATCGATCGCTCGTGCTGTTCGACCGCGGCGACGAAGTGACCGTGCAGGCGGGCGACCAGGGCATCCGGTTCCTGCTCGTGTCGGGCAAACCGCTGGAAGAGCCCGTCGCGTGGTACGGCCCGATTGTGATGAACACCGACGAACAGTTGCGCCAGGCGTACGCCGAGTTGCGCGAAGGGACGTTCATCAAGCCGCGCTGATCAGGATGCCAGTGGATCGTGGAAGCGCACGGCGGGCGCATCTGCGTCGAGAGTCAGGTCGGGCGCGGCAGCACGTTCTCCTTCACCCTGCCGGAACGCTGATCGACAGAGTACCGGATGCTGATGACCCACGACAACACGATATAGAACATCGGATAGATCAGCGAGATGAGCGCGAGCGTTCTCCGCTCGCCCGCAGGCCGGAGGACGATCACGGCTGTCAGCACAGCCCAGACCGCACCGGTGGCGAGCATCGCCTTCGCGAATCGTCCTCCCCTCGTCAGGTAGAGATACCGCATTGGGGCGAACGTCAGTAGCGAGCACGCGACAATCACCGACAGCGACACCCAGACACGCGGCTCGAGCAGGTAGAGGTAGAACGCGACGACGTTCCAGTAGGACGGAAATCCCAGGAAGAAACCGTCGTCGGTTTTGGCGTCGGTCCGCGAGAATCCGTACGCGCTGGCGAGGAGCGGCAGCAGCAGGACCCACGCAAGCGCGCCCGGAAGAATGCCCGCGCGCCACATGAGGAACAGCGGCAGCGACGTGTACGTGTGAAAGTCCGTCAGGTCGTCGAGCGTGCGTCCGTCGAAACCTGGCAGGACTTCTTTCACTTTCGCCTTGCGCGCGAGCCATCCGTCGGTCGAGTCGATGGCCGTCGCCACGACCATCAGCATGAACGCCCAGCGGAACGCATCGTCTCCACCGCGAACGATGAGCACGGCCATGCCCGCCGCCGCGACGAGTCCCGCCGCGGTGTAGAGGTGAACCAGCCACGCCAGCAGCTTCGAAGTCATCCTGCCTTACGCCGTCCGGACAACGTACTCTTGCTCTTCGTCGCCCGCGGGATTGCGAAGCGCGCGCGGCTGGTCCCATCGCGCGGTGACGCGCGAGACGAGGGGCAGCAGCACGAAGCCGACACCGGCCGCGAGCGTCTTGAACGGAAAGAGCATCGCCCCGGTCGTCGCGTCGTACCAGTCTGCGGGCGTGCCCGGCAGCACGCTCGAAAAGATTTCAGGATACGGGATGACGTGCGGAAGGCCGAGCAGCGGCTCGCCGCCGCCGATTCTCAAGAGTAACGACACCATGAATGCCGCGATCGATCCGATACGATTCACCTTCCTGTCAAACAGCGCGAACACCAGTTGAGGGAACAGCAGGACGAAGATGAGATCGCTCGTGAAGAACCAGAGCGCCTGCACGCTCTGCACCTTCAAGGCCAGGACCGTTGCGGCGGCACCGAACAAGAGGATCGACGAGCGAATCACACGCTTCATCTGCCTGACAGACAGCGACGGCCACACGAGGCGCTTGAGGCCGTTCCAACTCAACATCGATCCGGCCGAGAGGATCGACGAGCTGAAGCTCGACGTCACCGCGCCGATGATCGCCGCCAGTCCGAGGATGCCGATGGCTGGAGGCACCGCTTCCGCGAACAAGACCGGCAACGTTTCGGCGGGATGACGCTGCAGCCGCGCGAGCGTGTCCGGCGGCCACGGATAGCCGAACGCGGCGACGCCCATCAATAAAGGTGGCACGATGAACGCCATCGTGAGCACGCCGGCCAGGATCGAATGGCCTCGAGCCTTGCGCGGCGTCTGACACGACAGCACGCGCTGAAAATAACAGTTCCACGGAATGCCGCCGAAGACGAGCATCAGCGACACGTCCCACCACGAGACGACCGACGGCGTGCTCCACAATCCTCCCGCAGCCTGTCGCAGAGGAATAATGTTGCTGCCGTCGGGCCGCGCCGACACGTAGTGCATCCAGCTCGCGTGCAGTCCGCCCGCGCCGCTCAACGCGAACGGGAGCGCCGCGGCCAATCCGACGGCGACGAGTCCCAGCTGAACGATGTCGGTCCACGCCACCGACCACATGCCGCCGAGCATCGTATACGCGGTGGTGACGACGGCCGAGAGCAGGATCGCGGTGGTCAGGTCCATGCCGAGAATCACGCCGAAGGTCGAGCCGATGGCGACGAGCAGCTCCGCGCTCCAGAAGACTTCGCCGGCGAGCGCCGGAAGAAACAGCACCGCGGCCCACGTTTTTCCGAAGCGCGCTTCGAACGGATCGATGAGCGTGGTGAAGCCGAAGCGTCGCATGATGCCGGCGAAACAGATCCCGCCGAGGATCAGGCTGACGCCGAAGCACAGACCGCCTTGCACGCCGAGCTGAATCGACGATTTGTAGACGCCTTCGGCGGTGCCGAGCAAGTATCCGCCGTCGACCCACGTCGCGGTCATCGTGAGCGCGGCGACCAACAGCGGCATGTTGCGGCCGGCGACGATCAGATCGGCCGGCGTGCCTTCTTTGACCTTGCGCGACGCGAGCCAACCCACCACGAGGAAGGCGGCGTACATCGCGACGACGGCGGCGATGGCTAGCGTCATCGCGAGGCAGCCGACCTCGCCATCTGCGCTTCGTCCTCGAGATTTCTGACCGCCAGCGACGCGTTGGTCAGAATAGCCGGCGCGACGACGGTCGTGAGCGCGGCGAACGGGTTGTCAGCCGAAGACGGCATGCGCGCACCACATCCTTTGGGCGACACCGTACAACAAAACGGTGCCGCATGCGCGCTTCACCTGGCGGCGGTCAGACATGAGGATTGGTCGTACACTCTGGACGTGAACTCCGGTCGATTCGTTCTTGTTCTCGCCGGCGTCGCCCTCGTCGCCCTCCCCAGCGCGTCGTGCAGAGACGAGGCCCCCGTTGCGCGGGCACCGGCAGTCGTCTGGCGCAAGCTCGGGTCGTGGTCCGGCCGAGGGTCGATGCAGACCGAACCGTTCATCAGCGACACCGGCTCGCTTCGCCTTCGTTGGGAGACCAGGAATGAGGCGGCGCCCGGAGCGGGGATCTTCCGCGTGACGGTCCACAGCGACGTCAGCGGACGAGCGCTCGTCCTCGCGGTCGATGCGCGGGGCGTGGGACGGGACATTACTTATGTCAGCGAGGATCCACGCCCGTTCTTTCTGGCCGTGGAGTCGGCCAACCTCGATTGGACCGTCGCGGCCGAGGAAGGAGTCGGGGCGACCGTCGGGCCGGCGTCCCGTGGGCGATGACCGTTGAAACCCGTGCAGATTAGGCGTATGTTCGCCGCATTTAGGGAGGCAGCGCAACGGGCGAGGAACACACTACGACGTTCTGTTCTGGATACGCGCGAGCGGTTTACGCCGCGAGCGCGTCAGGCGTGGCGGGGAGCTCTGCGGTGACGTTCTGTTCTGGATACGCGCGAGCGGTTTACGCCGCGAGCGTCAGGCGTGGCGGGGAGCTCTGCGGTGACGTTCTGTTCTGGATACGCGCGAGCGGTTTACGCCGCGAGCGCGTCAGGCGTGGGGGTGGGGCCCCACGCCAAAAGAGAAGGTGTGAGCATGCCTGAGAACAAACTCGTCGGCCACAACTACACGACACCGGACCTCATCGCCAAGGTGACCGGCAAAGCGAAATACGCGGAGGACTACCGCGTCGACGGGATGCTGTTCGCCAAGCTGCTCTTGAGCCCGATGCCTCACGCCAGGGTCGTACGGATCGACACGCGCGCGGCCGCGGCGATGCCCGGCGTGAAGGCGATTCTGACCGTCGACGATTTGCCGCCGGTTGTGGAAGGCGCCAACCTCGGCGAAGGCATCATCGCGAGCACGCTCAGTGAACGTGGCCTGACGAACGAGCCGCTCTACGTCGGCGAGCCCGTTCTTGCCGTGGCGGCGGTCGACGAGGCGACGGCGACCGAAGCGATCGAGAAGATCCAGATCGACTTCGAGCCGCTGCCCTTCGTCGTGGATCCCATTGAGAGCCTGCGGCCTGGAAGTCCGAACGCCCGAACGCAAGGCAACGTCTGGGTGCGGCCGGCGCCGGCGCCGGCCAGCCAGCCAGGCGGCCCTGCACCGGCATCGTCAGGGCCCAAGGTCGAGGAACTGAAGTGGACCGCGGAAGATTTCGCCGCCGCCAAAGATGGCCAGCTCCCGCTCGGCAAACACACCGACGAGTGGCAGGCGGGCGACCTGGAGGCGGGTTTCAAACAGGCGGACCTCGTCCTCGACGAGACGTTCGTCGGCAACAACACGAGCCATCAACCGCTCGAGACGCGGACGGCGATGGCCTACTGGCAGAACGGCAAGCTCTACATGCACTGCTCGACCCAGAGCACGATGCGGACCGTGAGCGCCGTCGCGCGGTGGGTCGGCATCGATCCCGCCAACGTAGTGATCATCAGCGAATACACCGGCGGCGGCTTCGGCAGCAAGGGATCGTCCTCCGTGTTCACGGCGGTCGCTGCACTGCTCTCGAAGAAAGCCAACGCGCCGGTGATGATGCGCATTACGCGAGACGACGAGCATCACATCGGGCGGGCGCGTCCGGCGATGCACTCGCGCGTGAAAGTCGGGTTTAAGAAAGACGGACGCATCACCGCCCTCGACGGCCTCATCGTCGTCGACAACGGCCCGTACGACGTCGTGAGCGACTCGCGATCGGCCGGCGATCACATCTCGCTGTGCTATCAGCCGATGGCGATGCGCTGGCGCTCGCTGACGGTGCTGACCAACACACCGCCGCGCGGCGCGCAGCGCGCGCCGGGGGGCCTGCAGGGCAACGCGCTCATGGCGCCCGTTCTCGCCAAGGCCGCGCGCAAGCTGGGGATAGACGAGGTGGCGATTCACCGGATCAACGCGCCCGAGGGCAAAGCGCCGTTCGGCGCGCTCAACGCGCGCGGGAAGCAGACGTACGTGACCAGCGCGTTTCTCAAGCAGGCGCTCGACACAGGCGCCGAGTTATTCCGCTGGGAGGAAAGGAAAGCGCGGAGCGGGAAACGCGTCGGCTCGAAGGTGCGTGGTATCGGTGTCGCCGTCAGCGCCTACTCGGCCGGATCGATGGGATTCGACGGGCTCCTCGTCATCAAGCCGGACGGCCGGCTGATGATCCAGTCCGGCATCGGCAATCTCGGCACCGAATCGGTGTTCGACGTGCATCGCGTCGCCGCCGAGCTGCTCGGCGTGCCCTGGGAGAAATGTGATGTGACCTGGGGCAACACGTCGAAGAACGTGCCGAACACGTGCGGGCAGGGCGGCAGCCAGACGACCCACGCGATGACGCGCGCAGCACACGCGGCGGCGACCGACGCGAAGAAGAAGCTCCAGGAGATCGCGGCCAAAACTCTCGGCGGGAGCGCCGAGTCGTATCAAGTGGCCAACGAACGTGTGTCGAGCGGCGGCCGCAGCCTGACGTTCGCGCAGGCGGCGCAGAAGGCGATCGAGCTTGGCGGCAAGTACGACGGACATGAGCTGCCCGCCGACATCAACAACTACACCAAGAAGTCGGCAACCGCGCTCGCGGGTCAGGGCCTGATGGGCGTGGCGCGCGACAACTACGGTCGCGACGGCACATCGAAGTCCTACGTCGCAGGTTTCGCCGAGGTCGAGGTCGACGTTGAAACCGGCGCCTACAAAGTCCTCGACTTCGTCGCGGTCGCCGATGTCGGGACCGTCATTCACCCCCGAAACCTTGGCGGCCAGATTCTGGGCGGCGTCATGCTGGGCTTCGGGCACGCGTACGGCCAGCATTGGGTGTACGACCAGCATTACGGTGTCCCGCTGGCCAAGCGGTTCTACAACACCAAGCCGCCGACGATTCTCGATGCGCCGGCCAACATGCAGTGGGCGGCCCTCGATCTGCCCGATCCGGAGACACCGGTCGGTGCGCGCGGCGTGGGCGAATCGCCGGTCGGCGCCGGGTTCGGCGCGGTCGTGAACGCGATTGCCGCGGCGGTTGGCGACGAGATCTTCCGTCGCGCGCCGGTCACGGCCGACACGATCCTGATGGCGCTCGAGGCGGGGCGCCCGATGCACGAGGCGCTGAAGGCGAACGTCTAGACACGCCGGACAACGTTCGCAACCATCCGGCGCTGGAAGGCCTGACGATTCCCAAGACCGGTCAGGCCCCGACAGGCGGCATCGGTCTCATGGTGACGAAGACGCTCGTCGTGATGGGCGATCCGCAGCTCACGACCACTCCCGAGCATCCACGCGGCGCCATGCTGAGGGCGTACGAGAAAGCGACCGGAAAGAAGTCGGCGCGGTGTTGATGGCGGCGCCGCAGAGCGCCTCGCCGATGACGTATCTGGTGGATGGGAAGCAGTACATCGTCATGGCGACGAGCGGCGGCAACTACTCAGGCGAGTACGTGGCCTTCACGCTGCCGGGGCGATGAAGCCGCGGGCAGATGATCGCGCCGGCGAGGGACCGGCCATCGCGCTTCGCGATCTCGCGAAGTCCTACGGTCGCGTGCACGCCGTTCGCGGCATCACCTTCGACGTCGCGCGAGGAGAAATCTTCGGCTTTCTCGGGCTGAACGGCGCGGGCAAGACGACCACGATTCGCATGCTGGTGGACCTGCTGCGTCCCAGCCGCGGATCGGCGACGCTCTTCGGCATCGACTGTCAGAAACAAAGCCGTCAGGCGCGCGCGCTGGTCGGCTACATGCCGGGAGAGCTCGGGCTGTACTCGGACATGACCGGCATCGAGCTCCTCGATTTGCTGGCGCATCTGAGCGGCACCCGCGTCGACACGGCGTACCGGCTGAAGCTGGTCGACACCCTCGAGCTCCCGCACGCCGACCTCCGCCGCTCGCTGCGCGAGTACAGCACGGGCATGAAGCGCAAACTCGGACTTGTTCAGGCGCTTCAGGCCGACCCGCCGCTGCTGATTCTCGACGAGCCCACCGAAGGCCTCGACCCGCTGGTGCAGCAGGCGCTGAACGAGATCCTGTTCGAGCTGCGGGCCCGCGGCCGTACGATCTTCATGTCGTCGCACGTCCTCTCGGAGGTCGAGCGGCTGTGCGACCGGATCGGCATGATTCGCAATGGCGAGATCGTGCTTCTCTCGACAGTAGAGGAAGCGCGCCGGCGCGGTGGACGGATGGTTCGCGTGCACTTCGCACGGCCGGTGGAAAGAGTCGCACTGCCGCCGGGCATGACCCTCGTCTCGCACACGCCCGAACGCTGGAACGTGAGAGTCGAGAGGGAGATCGGCGACTTGCTGCCGCTGCTCGCGACGCTGCCCGTGCGCGATCTCGAAATCGTCGAGCCTGCGCTCGAGGACGTGCTGCGCAGTTTCTATCGCGAAGTGCAGCCGTGAGCGGACTCCTTCCGCTCGTGGGCCACTCGCTGAGACGCCGGCGCGGTCTACTGGCCGCACTCTCCCTCATGCTCATCGTCTTTCAGATCTTCATGATCCTGACCGCACGAAATTACGAGCAGACGGGGGGATTCCGGCAAATCGCCGCGCTGATGCCGCAGTTCATGGCGCAGTGGACCAACATGATGGGGGCGTCGTTCACGGGATTCGTCCTCTTCGGCTATTCGCATCCCCTCGTCCAGCTGTTCCTGGTTGCGATGGCGATCAGCATCAGCACCGAGCCGCTCGGGGAGATCGAGACGAAATTCGTCGACCTGATGATGGCCCGTCCGATCCGGCGAACCACGGCCATCAACCGCACGCTCATCGTGCTCGTCGTGGCCACCGTGATTGCCGTCGGCAGCATGCTCGTGGCGACGTTCGGCGGCCTTCGGCTGCTGGCGCCGGCCACGGCCCGCCCCCCTCAACCCCGCGTCATCGTCTCGCTGGCCGCGAATCTTGCGCTGCTGGTGCTGGCGTGGGGCGGGATCGCGCTGGCGATCGCGTCGTGCGCGCGGCGCCGCGCGACGGCGGGGGCGGCGACGGGCTTTCTCGCGTTCGCGACGTTCGTGCTCGACTACGCCGGCAAGTTCTGGGAGGCGGTCAAACCCATCTCTAGAATCTCGCCGTTTCACTACTTCGATCCGTTCACGATGATCGGAGGCCGGCCGCTCTCGACCACCGACGTCGCCGCGCTGGCGATGATGTTCGCCGTTTCCGCCGCGATCGCCGGCGTGGTCTACGTCTGGCGCGATCTCTGATGGGAAGCACATCGTGGCGACGAGCGGCGACAACTATTCAGGCGAGTACGTGGCCCTCACGCTGTCGGGTCCATGAAGACGAGGAGCAAGGGACAGCCGTCGCGCCACTCGAACGCCCGCGTCCCTCGGGCTCCCGTGCCCTCAAGTACCAGAGGCTCACCAACAAAGCCAACGCGTACTTTTCCCACATCGTGTGCGACACGAGGAGAATGCTTGCGTTCGCCGCCACGAGAAATGCCGCCAACGAATACTGGCTGAATCGCACCGCCGCCAGTGTCGCCAGTCCGGCGTACAACAGCATCCTCGGCAAGGGACTCAGCACACTGACCATGAGCCGATCGAACAGTCCCATCGTGGGCGCGCCCCAATCATTGCCGCGCGGTGGAAACACGATGCACGCTAAGACCGTCACCACAGCGACCACAACGAGCGGCCAGCGCCGGTGCCGCAGGCGGCGAGTTTCAGGAAACAACACGAACTCCGGAATGACGTAGAACAGTCCAGTGCAGACGAGCAGATACACGATGTGCGTTGGATCGAGATGTCGCAGGCGGTCGGCGTCGATCCCCTGGTTGGCCAGCTCAGCGAGCGGAGCCGGGCCTCCGAAGATCCAGAACCACCCCCCGAGTGTCGCCGCGCTCGCGGCCGGCGCGATCCATCGCCACATCGCCCTCGAAGGCTTCCAATCGCTGCGGAAGAACTCGTACGCCGCGATCGCCACCGGAAATGCCACGGCATACTGACGCGTGGCAATCGCGAGGCTCCAATACACTGCGGACACGAACGGCCTGTGCTCGAGATGGGAGACCAGTCCGAGCAGAACGAACACCGCCCCGATCACATCCGTGTATTGGTGGACGCTCACGCCGAGGTAATACGGAAACACAAACAAGCCAACGGTCGCGAGCGTCGACCGTCGCGCGTCATCGCTCGCGACGATGATGACGGCTGTCATCCCGAAGGACAGAGACAAATTGAGCAGGCGGCCTGCCATGATCCCGCCGTGTAGCAGATGCTCGAGGCCCCCAAATACGAGGAACGCCAGGGGCGTCGTGAGCTCAGGGTAGTTCCGCAACTGTTCGAGCGATGGAAT
>MNEX01000309.1 GCA_001917905.1 Acidobacteria bacterium 13_1_40CM_65_14 | reverse complement strand
TTTGTCGGCGACGCGTGCGGCTGCCGCGAGCTGGCGCACTCGCGAAGTCCTAGGATGCGCGCCAATCGTGCAGACATGCGGAACCTCCGTATCGGACGCCCGCATTGTGCACGATCTGGCTTCGCCGGCACCCCGTAACTTTCTGCCTCGCCCGCCAGTTACTCTGATCGACAGGCTGTGGTGGCCATCACAGACGATCACGACGAGCGGGCGCTGATCGAGGCGGCGCAGGCCGATCCGGCCCGGTTTGTCGACCTCTACGAGCGCCATTTTCACCGGGTCTACGCCTATGTGATCCGGCGGACGGGCAGCCGCGCCGAGGCAGAGGACATCACGTCCGAGGTGTTCGAGCGGGCGTTGGTGAACCTGCCCAGGTTCGAGTGGCGTGGCGTGCCGCTCGTCGCGTGGCTCTTCCGGATCGCGGCCAACGCGCTGGCAGATCGCCTGCGGCAGATCGAGCGCGACTGCGCCGACCCGCCGCCGGATGTGCCCGACGAGAGCGAGTCGGCGACGATCGAGCGGCGAGCGATGTTGTTTCAGCTCGTCGACCGGCTTCCGGATCTGCAGCGGCAGGTGATCGAGATGCGGTTCGTGGATGGCAAGAGCATTCGCGAGATTGCCGCGGCGCTGAACCGATCCGAGGGTGCCGTGAAGCAGTTGCAGCTGCGGGCGCTCGAGAACCTGCGGAAGCGCATGGAGGGGCGTCATGGGTGACGCGCTCATCGAGCGGCTGGACCAGACGATCGAGCTGGTCCTCGCAGGGCGCGATGCGACCGCCGCGCTCGCCGACGCGGAGCTCTCGCCGCTCGCCGTGCTGGCGAGCGAGTTGCGGTCATGCCCGAGCCCGGCGTTCAAGGCGCGGCTTCGGGCCAATCTGGAACGGAGGACGACCATGTCGATGGTGCTCGAGAAAACAACGATTCGCGAGGGGTTCACGACCGTGACGCCCTATGTCCGGGTGCGCGAGGCCGGGCTGCTCGACTTCTTGACGACCGTGTTTGGAGCGGTCGAGACATCAGTCACCACTACTGGTGGTGACAGCGTGCATCGCGAGGTGCGCGTCGGCGATTCGATGTTGATGATCGGCGAGGGCGGAGCGGAAGGAAGTCTTGCGTTCTCGCCGGCGGCGTTCCACGTCTACGTGCCGGATGTCGACGCGGCCTTCGAGCGCGCGATTGCGGCAGGTGCGAAGTCGATGGGCGCGCCCGAAGATCGGCCCTACGGCGAGCGCGCAGGGTTTGTCGAAGATACGTTCGGCAACCACTGGTACATCGCGACGCACCTTGGTCCCTCGCCGGTGCCTCAGGGACATCGCACCGTGACCCCGTTCATTCATCCGCGAGGCGTGCCGTCGTACATCGACTTCCTCACGCGGGCATTCAGCGCAGTGGAGGAGTTCCGCCACGAAGTACAGGGCCTCATCATGCACGCACGCATCCGGATTGGCGACGGCGCGATCGAGATGGCGGACACGAAGGGGCGGGCTGAACCGATGAAGACCGCGTTCTACCTCTACGTGGCCGATTGCGATGCGCTCTACCAGCAGGCTGTGTCTGCGGGAGCCACGCCGCTCTCGCCGCCCGTCGATCAGTGGTACGGCGATCGGGTGGGCTCAGTGCAAGACGCGATGGGCATCACGTGGTACATCGCGAGGCCGGCATAGCCGTTCGGCGGGTTCGGGGAGTTCAGAGCGTTCGAGAATCCGGAGCGTGTGAATCGTGGGGGTTCCGAACCCGCGAACCCTGCAGATTCTGCTCGACTTCGCAAATGATTCAGAAGCGTGGCGTGCCGGCGGGGCCTAGCTGACAACCGTCAGCTCGCACACTGTCGAGTTGTCCCTGAAGGAAGAAGGCGCGATCGCCGCCGACCCGGTGCCGGGCGAACGTTCGGCGCGGCGGCGAACCCGTTGCTCCGGTTGTTGCCTTCTAAACCGCTCTGAGGCGCCACGCGCCTCGTTCGTTCGGCGGCGCGCTCGATGTTCCACTGCTTCGGGCCGTGAGCACTACGCTACGGTTGATACGCGAGGCCGGCGCGCGAAAATGCCCGAGTCCTATACGGGCGGCGTCAACGACCGCGGTGCGGGATCGGCTGGTCGGCGCAGTGCCGTCGGCGATACTTCTCGAGCACCCGTTGCGCTGCGCCCGTGAATTCGAGGCCGACGCGATAATGCGGTTCTGCCTTCGGCTGCGGCATCTCGAACATGGACCATGCGACGTGCGCGATGACGCTCAGCGTCTCGTCAGCATCGGTCAAATCCACCTTGATCTTCTGACGAGGCCGCAGCACCGGCAATGAGACGATCTGTGCGCCCAGGGCGGACATGTCCACTAAGCTCGCGTGGCCACTTTCCACGATCACATCGAGCCGATCCCGTACGAGGAATCGCGGGGCGCGGCGCGTGTTGACGGGTTCGCTGTGCGGAGCCACGGCGACGATGTTCGACACAGCGGCCACCGCCTGCGTCGACGGTCTAACTATCCGAGGCTCTGATGCGGCGACGGCGACCCGCGGCGATTGGGTCCGACCCCGGCCACTGCTCTGTGGCATCGTGACCCATTGTCCGTCGTGCTCGACAATCAACAGGATGGAACTCCCCCCGCGAGTCAACGGATCGATCTGATCGATGAAGGCAACACCGGAAGGCGTCTCCGCAAAGATCGCATCAATCGCAATAATCTTGGGTCTATAGGCTTGGATGCTCGCAATCGCCGACGCGAGAGCGGCGGAGGTGAAGGGCATCATGCGGCCTGGCAGGGAGGCGCGCTCGCGAATCGCCACCAATCTGCTCGCGTCGGCAACGACGATTGAAACGTCGGACGGCATACGGCTTGGCGGATCGACAGCAACGTGAATACCAGTTAACGAAAGTCGCGATTTTTCTCGTAAATCCGAATCGGCCGATCGCAAGACCCAGGAGGGCAAACATTGACCCGGCCGGAACGGATGTCACTTTTGTGATCCTCAGAACAAAAGGGATCCCTGCTATCCCGAGGCACAGCCCTCAGCGCGCGGCGATCTTAAAAGTCGTGAGCTCGACATGCTGGTGCAGCCCAGCAGGGGACGATTCTCGGCACCGTTCAGTACATGGCACCCGAGCAGCTCGAAGCCCTCGACGTCGATGCTCGCACCGACATCTTCGCGTTTGGCGCCATGCTCTTCGAGATGATCACCGGCCGGAAGGCATTCGTCGCCAGAACACAGGCGAGCCTGATCGGCGCGATTCTCAGAGATGACCCGCCGGCGCTCTCGTCGGTCGGCGCGGTTACTCCCCCTGCGCTCGATCGGCTGTCGCCTGACGAACGCTGGATGGTCTATACCTCCGACGAGGCTGGCCGGAATGCGATATACGTGCGCCCGTTTCCAAACGTGAACGGCGGCAAGTGGCGCGTGTCTGGAGCCGCTGCCGGCTTCGCGCCGCGGTGGCGAGCCGATGGGAGGGAAATCTTCTACGTCGACGAGGGCGGGCGGATCATGGCGGTTCCTGTGACGCTCGGCGAGCAGTCGCCCGACTTGGGTCTCCCGCAAGCGCTGTTTCGTACCCCGAGTCTCACGCGTGCGTCTTATGCGGTCAGCCGCGACGGCGCGCGGTTCCTCCTGTCGGTGCCGAGCGAAGGCAGCCGAACTGACGTGCCGCTTTCGGTCGTGCTGAATTGGCCTACGCTCCTGCTGCGCAAGTAAGCCGATCAGACCTCACTCAACATCCTTTGTCGAACCAGGTCCGATCTTTCTTCGACGATTCGCGAACCTTTGAATTCGACTCCGGAGAGCGCATTCCTGATCTGGAGTCTATATTTATATCGATATATAGTAGTGCACTTGAGACAGGGCGCCGCTGGAGGCAGAGGGCGCGCGCCCGGTGAAGGGCAAGCCGTTCCGCGGGACGCTGCGGACGATAGGAAGGCAGAGAACGATGCCAGCGAGCCCGCTCCAACTCTTCAAAGCTCAGTTTTTTCGGGCGCTGGCACATCCGGTCCGCATCAAGATCCTCGAGATCCTCGTCCGCGGCGATCGCACCGTTCAGGAACTGCAGGAAGCGTTGGAGTTAGACCAGCCGATTGTGTCGCAGCAGCTCGCCGTTCTGCGAAACCGGGGCATCGTGACGTCCGAGAAGCAAGGGTTGTCTGTTCGGTACGCACTGCCAGATCCGGCCATCGGGGAGCTGCTCGAGGTCGCGCGCCGCATCTTCAACAACCATTTAGTGAACACGCGCGGAATGCTCCGCGAACTACAGCGCGAGGTGCGCCGGCGGTAACGTTGGAAATCCCGAGAGAGAACCCGACCAGAAGCGTTGATAGAGGTGCATGGCAATGACAGACTGGGTGAGGTGGCTACGGCCGCCGATGCCGGATTATCCCAGGGAACAGCAGAAAATCCGAACGCGCCTCGTCATCCTTGCGGTCGTCGCGTTGCTCGCACATGTCATCTCGGTGATCGCTCGTTGAACGCCCGACCTCGTCACGAAGATTCTCCACTTGCCGTCGGTCGTAGCTCGGCGGTTTCCGGCGAACCGTCGTTAGCGCGGCTGTCCAAGAGCCTCCGCTTCCTCGATTCCCGTCGCGACCGGACTGGCCGATTGACGCCGAACCAGTTAGCGCTGCGCGAGTGGCGCCGCACGCAATGCGGCGCGGAGAATGGAACCGCCGGATGACGCCGTTCGATCCGGCCGTCGGCCTGCTTACAGCGCTCGCGCTCCGAACCGGGATCATCGCAGTGACGCTCTTGGCGTGGCGACGGAGCAGCGTGGCGCGCAGCGTCGCCTTTCTCGGATCCACGATCGCGTCCGTCATGACTGGCCTGACCGCCGCGACCGTGTTGCGTGCGAGTTCGTCTGTGCACGGCGTGCTCCTCATGCATCGGGCATCCGGGTTCTCTCTGTCTTACACAGTCGACGGCCTGTCGGCCTGGTTCCTCATCGTCCTGTCGGTTGTGGCCGTTCCAATCGCGCTTTTCAGCATCGGCTACGTCGGGCATCCACATTTCGCCCGGCGGTCAGCCTTCGTCGGGATCGTGTTCAACGTGTTGGTCGGCGCCGTGGAGCTCGTGTTCGCCGCGGCTGATGCGATCACTTTTCTGTTTGCCTGGGAGTTGATGACGCTGACGACCGCCGCACTCGTGGCGACCGAACACGAAGAGCGTGTCAACCGGCGCGCCGCCTACCAGTATCTGGTCATGTCGCACGTGGGCACCGGCTGTCTCATGGCTGGCTTCCTCATCCTGGCGGCGGCATCCGGCTCCGTGTCGTTCTCGGCGCTGTTGGCGGGCGACCTGGTGTCAGCGCCGGCGCGCGACGCGCTGTTCGCGCTCTTCTTCCTCGGCTTCGGCGTGAAAGCCGGCGTGATTCCCCTTCACGTGTGGCTACCGGAGGCGCATCCGGCGGCGCCGACGAGCATCTCGGCGCTGATGTCTGGCGTGCTCATCAAAGCGGGAATCTACGGACTCGTACGCGTCTGCGCCTTTGGTCTCGGCACACCGCGACTGTCGTGGGGCGTGTTTGTCGTCGCGTCCGGAGGACTCTCCGCGGTGCTCGGAGTGCTGTATGCGCTCATGCAACACGATCTGAAGCGCCTCCTCGCGTACCACAGCATCGAGAACATCGGCATCATCCTCCTCGGTCTCGGCGCAGGGATGATGAGCCTGGCGTACGGTCGCCGCGACGTGGCGTCAATTGGCATCGTGGCCAGCCTGTACCACGTGTTGAATCACGCGGTCTTCAAGGGACTCCTGTTCCTCGGGGCGGGCGGCGTCGTCATGGCGACCGGCACGCGGCAAATCGAGCAGTTCGGCGGTCTGCTGCGGCGGATGCCGTGGACGGGACTGTTCTTCCTCGTCGGCGCTATGGCCATCTCAGGCCTGCCACCACTGAACGGCTTCGCGAGCGAGTGGCTGACGTTTCAGGCATTCCTGTTCGGGTTCCGCAGTTCTGCCGAGCCGCTCGTCCACCTGCTGTTCCCGATTGGCGGAGCGCTGTTGGCCCTGACAACAGCCCTCGCCGCGGCCTGTTTCGTGAAGGCGTTCGGCATCAGTTTCCTCGCCTTGCCGCGGAGCCGCGCGGCCGCCGACGCACAGGAATCACCGGCGGTGATGCTCGTGCCGCAGGCGTTTCTGGCAGCGCTCTGCGTCGGGTTGGGTCTCTTTCCGGGCGTCGTCGTCCGCGTGCTCGGAGGCGCGATGGCGACACTGCCTGGGCTGCAGCCGCAGGCGGCCATAGCCGCGGACAGCTTGGGTCTGGCGTTGGGGCTCGGGTCATTCGATCATGTCGCGCCGGTGGTGCTCGGCGCGGCGATGCTAGGCGGATTCGCCGTCGCGACGTGGGTGACGATGCGTGCGGGAGCCGTCGTGCGGCGGGTGCCGACGTGGGGGTGCGGGGGCGAGTTGACGGCGAGGACTGAGTACACGGCGACGGCGTTTTCCAAGCCGCTCATGATGATCTTCCGTGCCGTTTACCGGCCGACGCGCGAGGTCGAGGCGCTCGCGGAAGTCTCGCCGTATTTTCCGCGCGAAGTGCGCTACCGTGCCGAAATCGAGCCGACCTTCGAGCGCTACGTCTACGGTCCGCTCCTGCGCGCGGTGCTGCGGATGGCCGAGGGGATGAAGGTACTGCAGGCCGGCAGCCTCCATACGTACCTTGCGTATGTGATCGTCCTGGTGGTGACGTTGGTACTCATGGTCTGGTGGCGAGGTTGAATTGAGCATCATGGCGGCTATCGGACTGCCGGCGGCACTCGTGGTTCGACTCGCGACCATCGCTGCGACGTTCGCGTTGACTCGCCGCACCGACGCCTGCCGGCGGACGGCGCTTGGCGGCTCTGTGATCGCATCGGTGATGACGGTGACCGTCGCCGTGCAGGCGATCGCCTCGGCTCGCTCGGTTGATGGCGTCTTGGTTCGCCACGCCGCGTCCGGGATCGTGCTCGGATACTCGGTGACACCGTTGTCAGCGTGGTTTCTGATCGTACTGCGCGAACCGAGTACACGGCGGCGGCGTTTTCGAAGCCGCTGATGATGATCTTCCAGGCCGTGTATCGGCCGACGCAGGAAGTGGAGGCGCTGGCGGAGGTCTCACCGTACTTTCCCCACGAGGTGCGATACCGCGCGGAGATCGAGCCGACCTTCGAGCGGTACCTCTATGGTCCGCTGCTGCGCGGCGTGCTGAGAGTGGCGGCCGGGATGAAGGTGTTGCAAGCCGGAAGCCTCCATGCCTACCTCGCGTACGTGCTCGTGCTCGCAGTCCTCCTGCTCATATGGCTTGGAGGAACGACGTGACCCTGATGATCCACGACGCCCTCGCCGCGACCATCATGGCGCTGCTGCAGACGGCAGGTCTGCTCGCGGCTGCCCCGCTCTTGAGAGCTGCCATCAAGAAAATGAAAGCGAGGCTCCAGAATCGTCAGGGGCCACCGCTGCGGCAGGGCTACTACGACCTTGCGAAGCTTCTTCGCAAGGAGCCGATCCGATCCGAGACGGCGTCATGGGTCTACGTCGCCGGTCCCCGCGTCTACTTCGCGGCGGCCGTCGCGGCGACGACGTTGGTGCCCGTGCTGTTCGCGGCGGCACCGCTCGAAGCGGCCGGTGGAATCCTGCTGCTGGTTGGAACGCTCGCGCTCGGCCGCTTCGCGCTCGCCACCGCCGCGCTGGACACGGGAAGTCCCTTCGGAGGCATGGGCGCGAGCCGCGACATGACGATCGCCGCGCTCGCGGAGCCGGCCCTGATGCTGGGGCTCTTCACGTCCGCGCTCGCCGCCGGCTCCCTGAATCTTGGCGCATTGGTCAGGAGCGTTTTGCAGCGCGGGCCGTCGTTCCATCCGAGCGATCTCCTCGCGTTCGCCGGACTTTTCATCATCGTCATCGCCGAAACGGGCCGCATTCCTGTCGACAATCCGGCGACGCACCTCGAGCTGACGATGATCCACGAGGCGATGGTCCTCGAGTACGCAGGACCGGACCTCGCCCTCGTCGAGTGGACGTCTGCGCTGAAGGAACTGTTGTATCTGACGCTGCTCGTGGATCTGTTCATACCGGTGGGCATCGCGACGAGTGCGGCTCCGGGCGCGATCCTCGTGTCGCTTCTGGCCTGGGCCGGCAAAGTCTTCATGCTGGCGATCGCCGTCACGCTCGCAGAGAGCACGAACGCCAAGTTGCGTCTGTTCCGCGTTCCGGAGCTGGTGTCTGTATCTCTTGGTCTCGCCTTTCTGGCCCTGGCGATCCGATTCCTGTGAGGTGCCCGGCATGACCAATGACGTGTTGATTCTCTGTGCCGCCGGAATGCTGGTGAGCGCGTACCTCATGGTCGGTCAGAAAGCGCTGTTCACGGCGATCCGCTTGTACAGCGCTCAGTCACTGTTCCTCGGGATTGTGGCCATCACCATCGCGATTTCCGAGTCGCGACACGATCTATTCGTGACGGCCGCTTTGACCGTGTCGCTGAAAGGAATCCTCATCCCGTGGTTCCTGATGCGCGTGATCGATCGCATCGGTATCCACCGTGAAATCGAGCCGTTCCTGAACGTGCCGGCTTCGCTGCTGATCTGTGTGGGCCTGACGGTCGTCGGCTACCGCGTCAGCACAGGATTCCCGGAAGGGGCGCGGGGCGTGAGCCATCATCTCATCGGCACGGCCCTGTCGATGCTGTTGATCGGGCTGTTCCTCATGGTGACGCGCAAAAAGGCGATCACCCAGATCCTGGCATTGCTCACGGTGGAGAATGCGGTGTTTCTCGTCGCCGTTGGCGTCACGTCCGGCATGCCGCTCGTCGTGGAGCTGGGGATTTTCTTCGACGTGATCCTGGCGGTTCTCATCCTCGGCATCCTCGTCCATCGAATCGTCGACCGGTTCGAGTCGATGGACGTCAGCCGTCTGGCAAAGTTGAAAGGCTAGTGGCCCGTATCTTCGAAACGTAAAGCGGGCCGTTCCATTGGAACGGCCCGAAAACCGCGGTCCAAGGCTTGATGTGATCCCACCACCTCCTGTTGATACGCTCAGTATGAACCTGCTCGTCTGGACGCTCGTTGTGCCGCTCCTGACCGCGACTATCGGAGGTCTGGGCGGTCCACGCAAGTTCAGGGAAGCCACCATGGTCGGTGGGCTCTCGCTCACGTTTGGCCTGTGCATGGCGACGGCCGGCCAGTTTCTTAGGGGCACGATCCCTGCGGCATTCGGCGACGCGCTGCGAGTCGACGGCCTGTCGGCGTTGGTGCTCGTGCTCTGCGGGTTCGTCGGTCTTCTGTCGAGCGCGTACGGGGTCGGCTATCTGCGACGAAACGAGGCGCGCCGATTGGTGACGCCGCGGATGCGCAACGAGTTCTACGGTCTCATTCCGGCCTACGTGTTCGCCATGCTCCTCGTCTCCGTCTCGAACAATCTCGGCATTCTGTGGATCGCCGTCGAGCTCACGACGCTCGCGTCCGTCTTCCTCATTACGTTCCACGACCGGGACACGTCCCTCGAGGCGGCGTGGAAATTTCTGGTGCTCGGCAGTCTGGGTCTCGGGTTCGCGCTGTTGGGAACGGTGCTCTTGTTCGCCGCCGGTCAGGGACAGCTCGGCGAGGGCATGTCTGCGCTCCACTGGACGCGCTTCATGGAGGTCGCGCCGAAGCTGCATCCGTACACCCTGCGGCTCGGCGTCGTGTTTGCGCTCATCGGGTACGGCACCAAAGCGGGGTTGGCGCCGATGCACACGTGGAAGCCGGACGCGTATCGTGAGGCGCCATCCCCAGCCGGCGTGCTGATGGCCGTCGGCATGCTGAACGGCGCGCTCTATTGCGTTCTGCGGATCCATCTCATTTCGAAGGCGTCGCTGGGACCTGCGTTCTCGGGCGACTTGCTGCTGACGCTGGGTCTGCTCTCGGTGCTGATCGCGACACCGTTCATCCTGATTCAATGGAATCTCAAGCGCCTGTTGGCCTACTCGAGCATCGAGCACGTCGGCATCATGGCCGTGGGTGTAGGGCTCGGCGCCGAGGCTGGCGTCTTCGGGGCGCTCCTGCACATGACGTATCACTCTGTGGCGAAGCCCGTCGCGTTCTTTTCCGCCGGCACGCTCGCGCAGCTCCACAGTTCCTCCGACTTCGGCCGGATTGGGAACGGAACGTTTAGCCGCGCGCCGATCGCCAGCGCGCTGTTCGTGCTCGCGGCGTTGATCATCACCGGCTCGCCCCCCTTCGGCCTCTTCTTCAGCGAGATGACGATTCTCAGAGCCGGTTTCCTCGGGTCACACGTGACGGCGACGTCGACATTCCTCGCGGCGTTGATCGTGCTTTTTTGCGGCTTCGCCTTTCAGGTCGGGCGCGTCGTGCTCGGCCCCCCGCGCGATCCGGCCGAGCGGCGCGTTCCGCTGCCGGAACGCTTCGATGTCAGCACGGCCACGGCGATTGTTGCGGCGGTCCTTGCGGTCGTCTCTGCTTTCTATCTGCCGGCCCCGTTGATGGCGCTGATCCGTGCCGCGACGCAGGTCGTCTGGGGGACGCCATGACGTCCACGTCCGCGACCGTTTCAACTGCGCTCGGCGTGACCGAGTGGGCCATCCGCGAGCGGCGTCCGGGAGAGTTGGTGTTGGAGACCGACGCGGCCGCGCTGCCAGCTCTCGCCGACCGTGCAGTGCTTCATCTCAACGGACGGCTCATGTCGCTGTTCGCGAGCGACGAGCGGAGCATCACGGGGCGTTTCCTCGTGCACCACGTGTGGTTCCTGCCGGGCGTACGGACGTTTCTCCATATCTCAGCACCGGTCGATCCCGCCGCGCCCTCCTACCCGTCCATCGCGGCGAAATATCCCGCGGCGAACTGGTTCGAACGTGAGGTCATGGATTTCTTTGGCCTCGCGCCCGAGGGCCATCCGAACCCAACACGCGTCGCGCTCCATGATGATTGGCCGGACGGCGCGTGGGCGCTCCGCATGGATTTCCCGTACGACCGTGCGGTGCCTCGTGTGCCCGGCGATTTCCACCCGTTCCGGCCCGTGACCGGTGAGGGCGTATTCCAGGTTCCGGTGGGACCCGTTCACGCCGGCATCATCGAGCCCGGACACTTTCGGTTTGGTGTGGCTGGTGAGCCGGTGCTGTACCTCCAGCTTCGGCTCTTCTACGTACACAAGGGCATCGAGAAGCGCTTCGAGCAACTGCCGTGGCGTCACGGTCTGTTCCTCGCCGAATCGATCTCCGGCGATACGGCGGTGGGTCACGCACTGGCCTACGCGCACGCGATCGAGCGTCTTGCCGATGTGATGGTGCCGCCTCGTGCGCGCGCGCTGCGTGTGATCCTGTTGGAGCTCGAGCGCATGTACAACCACACCGCGGATATCGGCGCGCTCGCGACAGATGTGGCGTTCACGGTCCCCGCAAGCCGAGCGCAGGCATTGCGCGAGGGTCTCGTCCGGCTCCAAGACCAGTTGTTCGGGACGCGGCTGCTGAGGGGCACGATCGCCCTGGGCGGTGTCAAATGCGATCTGTCACCGCAGGGATGCGATGTGCTCCGCACGCACCTTCACGTATTTGAAAAAGAGTTCGACGACCTGATTACGCTCCTCATTGACTCCGGCACGTTCACGGACCGCGTGGATGGCACCGGGATCCTCACGAATCAGGCGGCGCGCGACCTCGGGATTGTCGGCATTGCCGCACGCGCCTCCGGAGTGGATGCCGACTTACGGCGAGACCATCCGCATGACGCGTATGAGGGTTTGCCGTTCGAGGTTCCCGTCGAAGACGGAGGAGATGTCAGGGCGCGGCTGATGGTTCGGGCGCGGGAGGTCGAGCAGTCGTTGTTGATCCTGCATCAGGTGCTCGACGCGATGTCCGACTCGCCGCTCGTCGCACAATTGCCCGACCGGTTGCCCGCTCGGTCATCGGCACTTGGGTGGGTGGAAGCGTGGCGCGGGCCGTGCACGCATTGGGTCGCGACAGGCGACCGAGGCGAGATCATTCGGGTGAAGGTGACCGACCCCAGTTTTCTCAACTGGCCGGGACTGGTGCACGCCGTGCCGGGCAACATCATCCCGGACTTTCCGGTCATCAACAAGAGCTTCAACCTGTCGTATTCGGGCAACGACCGCTAAAGGTAGGACGCGCCCACATGTTCAGCATCATCGCGAAGAGTCTGAAGACCGGGTTGCTCACCGAAACCAACCCGTTTGGCACGCACCCGTCGTTTGGATTTCCCGTCATCGATTTCGCGCGCTGCACGTCGTGTGAAGAATGCGCCCGGTCGTGCCCGACCGGCGCGATCGCAACAGCGACGCCAGCTCCCGGCCTGAAGACGCTCTCGCTCTCTTACGCGGCGTGCATCCAGTGCCGAGAGTGCGTCACAGGGTGCCCTGAGCAAGTTGTCGGCGTTTCGACCGAGGTTGAAATCGCCGCGTACAGCCGAGAGCAACTCACCCAGACCGCATCCTTCGATATCGATCCCACGACCGGCCGGAGCACCTTCTCAAAAGTTGACGTGCTCCCGGGACTCAGCCTGCGCGAGTCTGCGGCGCGCCTGCGCGAGCGCATCCGCGGCCGGCTTGGGCGCTCGCTCCACGTGCGCCAGGTGGACGCGGGGAGCTGCAACGCGTGCGAATTGGAGATCGCCGCCACGACGAACCCGCTCTATGACATGGAACGCTTCGGGATCCATCTCGTCGCAAGTCCGCGGCACGCCGATGTCTTGCTCGTCACCGGGCCGGTGACGCGCAACATGGAGATCGCGCTCCGCAGGACCTATGAAGCGGCCCCGGAACCGCGCGTCGTCGTCGCCGTCGGTGCCTGCGGCTGCAGTGGAGGGATCTTCGGCGAGGGTACGTATGCCGCTGTCGGCGGCGTCGACCGTGTCGTGCCGGTCGATGTCTACATTCCCGGCTGTCCGCCACGGCCTCAAGCGATTCTCAACGGGTTGCTCGTCGCGATGGGCGTTCGTGAGGCCCGCATCGGGTCCGAGCCTGGAAGATAACCGCTGGAGCACGCGCACCGTGCCCGCTCATCGTCCGGAGTGCGACAGCTGCCGGCATTCCGTGAAGGGCACGCGTCATGCTCTTCGCGGCGTCCAGATCGTGCGCGGCGAGTATCCAATGAAACCGGGCCTGATTCTCGGCCACGAACCGGTCGGCGTCATCGACGAGCGACTACTCGTTCGCGCCGAATTGTTTCACATCTTCCGGACCTTCCTTCAGCACGACCGGGCCTTCTCCTTGCACTTGCCGACGAATGAGCTCCACGACATCGGGGTTAGCCAAGGTTGTGACGTCGCCCGTGTCCATCGAATTCGATAACGCGGCAAGGACACGACGCATGATCTTGCCGGAGCGCGTCTTCGGCAGGTCCGGCACGATATTGACCGCCTTCGGCCGGGCGATCTTGCCAATCATCGTTTCGAGAGTCGTGATGATCTCTCCTGCGACTCTTTTTCCGTCTGAGACTCCCGGCTTCAGTGAAACGTACACGACGGGCATCCGGCCCCGAATCTCGTCGACAACTGGCACGACTGCCGCCTCGGCCACTTCCGGCACCGTCAGACACGCTGACTCGAGCTCCTTGGTTCCCAGCCGGTGGCCCGCCACGTTAATGACATCGTCGACGCGACCGAGAATGCGGTAGTAGCCATCCGACGCGAGCACCGCACCATCGGCGGCAAAGTACGGCCAGTCACGCCAATCCGTGCTCTGCCGGTTCTTGCAGTACTTCTTGTAGTACTGACTCACAAAACGGTCGGCATCACCCCAGATGGTCTGCATGATGCCAGGCCACGGGTTCCGAATGCAGATGTTGCCCGCTCGGCCCGACCCGGCTGGAAGCTCCTTGCCTTCTTCGTCGTAAATGACTGGGTAGATTCCCAGTGCGCCCGGGCCGGCGCTCCCGGGCTTCATCGGATCGATGGCGGGAATGGTCGTGCACAGGAATCCCCCATTCTCAGTCTGCCACCAGGTGTCTACAATCACGGCTTCCTGCTTACCCACGACTTCGTGATACCACCGCCACGCCTCGGGCTCGATTGGTTCGCCAACCGTGGTCATGTGCTTGAAATGGTAGTTGTACTTCTTCGGCTCGTCCGGGCCGGTTTTTCGGAGCATGCGGATCGCCGTTGGTGACGTATGAAAGATGTTCACGTCGAGCTGCTCGGCGATTCGCCATGGCCGTCCCGCATCTGGATAGTTGGGAACGCCCTCATAGAGGACGCTGGTGCCGCCCAGCGCGAGCGGGCCGTACACGATGTACGAATGCCCCGTGATCCAGCCGATGTCGGCCATGCACCAGTAAACGTCTTCGGGATGAATGTCCTGGTAGTACTTGGAGGTTCCGGTGACGTAGGCGAGATAGCCGCCCGTGCGGTGCTGGCATCCTTTCGGCTTGCCGGTCGTGCCGCTGGTGTACATCAGGAAGAGCGGGGCTTCGGCATCCATCGAAACGGGATCGACTTTTGTCCGCTTGCAGTCCCTGATCACCTCGTCCATGAAGTAATCGCGCCCCGCCACCATCGATGTTGCCGACAAGTACCGGCCGTGGTACCGCCGCCACACCAAAACCTTCTCGACTGTGTGGCCATCCTTCTCGGCGCTTTTCACCGCGATGTCCGCGCTCGGTTTGTGATCGACGATCTTTCCATTGCGATGGTAGCCGTCCGCGTAGATCATCACGCGGCTTCTGGAATCGGCGGCCCGGAGTCCGGCGGCCTCGCCGCTGAATCCACCGAACACGACCGAGTGGACGATGCCGAGCCGCGCGCAGGCCAGCATCGTGATCGGCAGCTCGGGGATCATCGGCATGTGAATCGTCACGCGATCGCCGGTTTTCAGCCCGCAGAAGTCGCGGAGCACCGCCGCCACTTCGTTGACGCGCGTGAACAATTCCTGGTACGTGACTGTGTACGTCGGTTCGTCCTCGGGCTCGGGCACAAAGATGAGCGCGGCCTTGTTCTTGTACTTCGCGAGCTGCCGGTCGACGCA
>MNEX01000186.1 GCA_001917905.1 Acidobacteria bacterium 13_1_40CM_65_14 | reverse complement strand
GTTCGGGTTCGCCCTGCTGCTGAAACTGGGGCTGTACGTCGCCGTGGTCCTGGTGGGGCTCCTGCTGCATGGTGCCATCTCGATCTCCGCGCTGGTTCGCATATTCGGCGGTCTCTCGCCGCGCCTGTTCTACAGCCGGATCCGGGCCAGCATCATCACGGCGTTCTCCACCAGCTCGAGCAACGCCACGCTGCCGACCAACATCGCCGTGGCAGAAGAGGAGCTGAAGATCCCGCCCAAAATCGCCGGCTTCGTCCTCCCCCTGGGGTCGACGATGTGCATGAACGGCACCGCGCTGTTCGAGGGCGTCACCGTGCTGTTCCTCGCGCAGGTGTTCGGCGTTCCCCTCACGCTGTCACAGCAGGTCGTCGTCATGATCCTCAGCGTGATCACGGCCGTCGGAGCCGCCGGGGTCCCCGGTGGATCCCTGCCATTGCTGATGGGCGTGCTGGCCGCGGTGAACGTCGAGCCGTTGACGATTGCGATGATCATCGGCGTGGACCGGATCCTGGACATGGCGCGGACCACCATCAACGTCGTGGGGGACATGAGTGCGGCGGTATACGTGGCCCGCACCGAAAGCGAGTGGGATCCGCGGTCCGTGAGCGCGGACGGGCAGCCCGCGGCCTAAACGGAGGCGCCACCTACACCCCAGCATTCGCAGCGGATTCCCTCCCGGGCCCGGGCGCAGAGCGGACGCGCCAAGTTCACCCTCCGCCGCGGGGTGAGATGTAGCTCCGACGCAACACTCCCCGTGCCTGCCTGTTTCGTGAGCCCTCATAGTACAGATATTGCGTCCGCGTACGAGTATTGCGGCCACGAACGTGGCTCGTCGCGCTCGCAAACGAGCGGTTGCCATGACGCGCGACGGGCACCTGCCCGGACGCCTCGGGGTGTGTGGGGGGAATCATGTCGGCTTACGGATACGCGCTCGTCTCCCGCTCGGTGAGGGACGTCAACCCAGGCATGTCAGGAGAGTTCATCGAGATCGTGGTGACTCGACTGGATGTGGGGCCCGATGCAGTCCGCGCAGCGGCAGAGCTGCTCTCAGACGGGGAGCGACAGCGGGCCACCCGCTTTGCGTTCGATCGCGACCGCTGCCGGTTTGTCGTCGCTCGTTCGCGCCTGCGTCAGCTGCTGGGCGAGCGGTTGGAGGTCGGGCCCGACGCCCTGGAGCTGGCGTACGGCGTACGCGGTAAGCCCGCCCTGGCAGGGCGCTTCGCGGACTCGGACCTGCGATTCAACCTATCGCACTGCGACGATGTCGCCGTGTACGCCCTCTCCTACGGGCGCGAGGTCGGCATCGATGTCGAAGCCGTGCGGGTAGTCCCGGATGCCGACGCCATCGCGGCATGCATGTTTTCCCGCGCGGAGAACGAGGTCTACCGTGCACTCGACGCACGCGACAAGCCGGTTGGGTTCTTCAATTGCTGGACGCGCAAAGAAGCCTTCATCAAGGCGCTCGGCGACGGTCTCTCCCATCCGCTCGATCGCTTCGATGTTTCCCTCGCCCCGGGCGACCCGCCCCGGATTCTGCGCGTGGCGAGCACGACCGGGGACGCCTGTGGCTGGACGCTTCACGGCTTCCCGCCCGGGCCCGGACTGATCGGAGCCGTCGTGGTGCAGCAGGTCGACCGCGGGTCGACCTTCCGGGTTGGCGGAGGGTTCATCTCGGGGAACGGTACGTGAGTACACTCGAAACCAGCGTTCGCGTGACACCGCCGCTCGACGCGTCCGCTGAATTCACGGTCGGCGTTCAATCCGCTCCGTATTTGGCCGATCATGGGTTTCATGACATGGTCGTGCTGCCTGGGTCGTTCTATATCGATACGGCACTGCGCGTGCATCGTGAACGCGGCAACCCCGTGGCGGGCGTCGTCCGCAACGTGAGTTTTCACAATCCCATCATTCTTTCGACACAAGACACGGTCGTAGAGATCGCCGTACGAAATCTTGGCGACGGGCGCGTGGAATACACCTTCTACGAGGCGGGCACCGAAGATGGCCGCGCCAAGCTCCCGGAACGGCAATATGCTGCCCGGCTCGAAATCGACTCGGCCCCGGCCCCGTCGCGGCGCCCGGGTACGGACCCGTTTTCCATCGAAGCATTCCAAGCGCGGTCTCAGGTCGTAATCGACTCGGGCTCGTTTTACGCGAAACTACGCGACAATGGCAACCAATACGGGCCCACCTTTCAGAGGATCTCATCGATTTGGCGGGCCGGCGACCAATGCTTGGGGCGGTTGTCGGTGGCGCGCCCGGACGGGGACGTCGAATCGCATGCGGTGCACCCGAGCGTGCTCGATTCCATGACTCAGGTGCTGGCGCCCTTCGTGATGGAGCAGGGCAAGACGTTCATCCTGCGGTCGATCGACATGGTCGAACTCGCCGGCGGGGCGTTGCCCGAAACGCTGTGGGGTCACGCCGTCCTGCCGCCGGAGGGTGGCGGCGACGGCCGCCGTTTTGTCGGCAACGTTCGGGTCTTCGACCAGTCCGGCCGATCGTACGTCAGTCTGTCCGGGGTCAGCTTCGCCCTGCTCGATGGCGAGGACGCTGCCGATGACGCGACGCCGGCAACGTTCGCCATCGCCTCGAATTTCACGGCTGAGCCGATAGAAGATGTGCTGAGATTCTGGGGCGACCATTTTGGCGTACCGATCCGGCTCGAGTTTGCGCCGTACAATCAGGTGTTTCAGCAGTTGCTGGACTCGGCGAGCCTGTTTCGCAAGAACCGCGACGGGGTCAACGTCATTCTCGTGGGGTTGGAGGAGTGGGCCACCGGGGATCGGCATGCGGTCTTGCCGCTCACCAAGGAACGGGCGGACCGGTGCTTCGGGGATCGTGCACGATACGTGCTGCCCAATGGCCTCCAGATCGTGCATTTGAACCGGTACGAGACGGACTATGTCTACAAGGAGATCTTCGAAGATCAATGCTATCTGAGGCACGGTATTCGCCTGCAGGATGGTGACACGGTGGTGGATGTGGGGGCGAATATCGGGCTGTTTTCCTTGTTTGTGATGAGTCGCTGTCGCAACGCGAGGATCTATGCGTTCGAACCAGCGCCCGTCGTCTACGAGCTCCTCAAGGCAAACTGTGAGGCCTACGGATCGCATGTCCGGGCCGTGAACGCCGGTGTGTCGGACAAGCCCAAAACGGCGACCTTCACCTTCTATGAAAAGTCATCGGTGTTCTCCGGCTTTCACGCGGATGAGACCGAGGACCGCGAGGCCATTCAAACGGTCGTGCGGAACGCGCTGAACAGCGAGGCGTCGCTCGCGAGTGAAGCCGTGGACGGGTACGTCAACGAGCTCACGGCTGACAGGCTCCGTCGCACGACCCATGAGTGCCGGTTGACGTCCCTGTCGGAAATGATCCGGGAGCACCAGATCGACAAGATCGACCTCCTCAAGATCGACGCGGAAAAGAGCGAGTTAGACATCCTCAAGGGCATTGACGATCGCGACTGGCCCAAAATCGCTCAGCTCGTGATCGAGATTCACGACCCCACTCGGAAAGCCGTCGAGCGGACTAAGGACCTCCTGGCCAAGAAGGGGTTCCGTTGTGCCGTCGAACACGAACGGCTGCTCGAGCATTCCGGGTTGTTCAATCTGTATGCGACCCGGGTCGAGACGGCCGCCGAGACGAGTGTGGGGCAGCCACCCCCGATGGCGGGCGATCTGGGGCGAACGATCCAGGACTTTTGCACCGCGCTGCGGTCGTTCATGAATCAGGCGGCGGCGCCCCTGGTCCTGTGTCTCTGCCCCAGGTTCCCGGCTGCGACCGCCGCCGCGGATCGGCAGGCGGTCCTGGACGAGGCCGAGCAGGCGCTGTTGGCAGCGGTCGGCACGATACCGAACGTTCACACGATCAGCTCGGCGTCGCTGATGCGGCACTATGCGGTCAAAGACTACCACGACCCGCAGAGTCATCATCTGGGTCATATCCCCTACACGTCCGAGGGATACGCCGCGATCGGGACGGCGCTGGTCCGCTCCATCTCCGGCATGAAGCGAAACCCTCGCAAGGTGATCGTGCTGGACTGTGATAACACGCTATGGAAAGGGGTGTGCGGTGAGGATGGTCCCTTGGGGATCGAAGTGAGTGAGCCGCACCGCACGCTGCAGGCGTTCATGGTCGATCGCATGCGCGCCGGCATGCTGCTCTGTCTGTGCAGCAAGAACAATGAAGCGGATGTGCTGGACGTCTTCGATCAGCGGCCCGACATGGTCCTAAAGCGCGAGCACCTGGTCGCGCGGCGCATCAATTGGAACAGCAAGTCGGACAACATCAAGTCGCTCGCGCACGAGCTCAACCTCGGGTTGGACAGCTTCATCTTTGTCGATGACAACCCGGTGGAGTGCGCCGATGTTCGCATCAACTGCCCCGGCGTCCTGACGTTGCAGCTGCCGCGAGCCAGCGCGTCGTTCCCCACGTTTCTGGATCACGTGTGGGCGTTCGACCCAGCCGGTGTCACCGAGGAGGACCACAACCGCACCACGCTATACCAGGAAAACGCGAAGCGGGAACAATTCCGTGACCAAGCCCTCACCTTGAAGGACTTTGTCAGGGGCCTCGAGCTGCGTGTCGAGATTGGCGAGGTGACGGACGATCAACTCGGTCGTGTGTCGCAGCTGACGTTCAGAACCAATCAATTCAACTTCACGACCGTCCGACGGTCGGAAAATGAAATCCGGGACTACGTGAAGCGGGATCACGCGACCGGTCTGGTCGTTCGCGTGGTTGACCGATTTGGGGACTACGGGCTCGTCGGCGTCGCGCTGTATGAGACCGAGGCCGACCGGTGCAGGGTGGACACCTTGCTGTTGAGCTGCAGGGTCTTGGGCAGAGGCGTGGAGCACGCGCTCTTGTCTCACCTGGGCCAGCGGGCGGTCCGGGAACACAAGCGCTTCGTGGAGCTCGCCTATCGACCCACGGAAAAAAACGCGCCGGTGAGGGAGTTCATGCAGAGCATCGGCGATCAGGCTGTCAGCGAGACGGGCACGTCCTGGACCTTCGCCGCGGACTACCTGGCGAGCCTCGAGTACAACCCGGACGAAACGGCGCACCCCGAGCCGGAGGCGCCGGCGCCACGCGCCCCGGACCCACGCCCGTCCCGACCAGGACGGGGCTTCGAGGGCGCGGATCGGTCGGAGCCCGCGCAGCGGATCGCCGAGAGCTTGTGCGACATCGACCGGCTTACAAGCGCCATCGAGGCATATCGGCTCGGGAACGGGCCGCTCCCCGCTCCCGTGGACGTCGCACCGGCCAGCACGCTGCAAGCGACGCTGCTGAACATCTGGAAAAGGGTCCTAGGACGGCCGCGCATCGGAATGAACGACAACTTCTTCGAGGTGGGCGGCACGTCGCTGCGGGCCGTCCAGATGATTGCCACGATCAAAAAGGAGCTCAAGCAGGATCTGTCCATCGTCACCCTGTTCGAGTGTCCGACCGTGGCCCTGCTCGCCGCCAAATTGGGTGCGGCCTCGGGCGACGCCGACGGCGGAACCGCCCCCGCCGGGGCCGCGCTGCGGGGTCAGCGGCGCAGGAACGTCATGAGGCGGAAGGCTTCGTAAGGTGGAATTCAAACGGGTCGGCGTTCTTGGCGCGGGGAACATCGGCATCGGTGTCGTCACCGACTTGGTGCTTCACGGGATATCCGCGGTCGTGGTGGACATCTCGGACAAGATCCTGACGCGTGCTCAAGCCGCCATACTGAACAACGTGCGATGCGTTCCCTTGTTGTCGAAGACGTTGCCACGGATAACGAACGATGAGGCGAAGCAACGCATGGTGCTCACGACCGATTTGCAGGACGTGGCGGCGTGTGACTTCATCATCGAGAACGTGACCGAGGACTGGCCCGTCAAGAAGTCGGTCTATGAGAATCTCGATCGGGTGGCGCCACCCGAGGTCTGCCTCGGGGCCAATACGTCGTGCATCTCGATCACGCAAATAGCCAGCGCGACCACGCGTCCGGCTAATGTGGTGGGCATCCACCTCATGAATCCGGTCCACTTGAAGCCGACCGTCGAAGTAATCCGCGGATTCCACACCTCGGACCAGACCGTGGACACACTGCTGCAGTTGTTTGCGGTGCTCAACAAGGAAGCCATCATCGTCCAGGACATGCCCGGCTTTGTTTCCAACCGGATTTCCCACTTGTTCATGAACGAGGCGGCCTTTGTCCTGCAGGACAATGTGGCGACGGCCGACGAGATCGACATGATCTTCAAGAAATGCTTCGGACACAAAATGGGACCGTTGGAGACGGCGGACTTGATCGGGTTGGACACGGTGATGCGTTCTCTCGATGTGTTGTACGAGAGCTTTCAGGATCCGAAGTACCGCTGCTGCCCCTTGCTGCGCAAACTGGTGCATGCCGGCCATTTGGGCCGGAAGACCGGGAAGGGGTTTCATGTTTATCCGGAGGCATGAGACATGGCGCCCCAAGTGACGTCTCCAGTGCGGTCGCTTGCTCACGACGTGTGGCGTGCGTTCGCGCACCCGGGCCGTGCGTGGGGCTACCTGCGTGGCGGGGCGCTCCTCGCGCGGCACGCCGGTCTGCCCCTTGCGGAGGTGCTGCGCTATCGGCGCGAGCTCCGCGACGACCAGGAGTTCAAGGCGCACCTCGAGCGCTCTATGGGCGACGTCCACTACGTGTTTCCCGGAGCGACCGCGCTCTACGTCGTCGTGCGGGCGATCAAACCCCGGGTGATCGTCGAAACGGGGGTAGCCAGTGGCATCTCGTCGGCCCACATCTTGCGAGCGCTCGCCGCGAACGGCGCGGGGACGCTGCACTCGATTGACCTGCCCAACGTGCAACAGGGCTCGGTTCTCCCCGCAGGGCGCACGTCCGGTTGGATCGTGCCGGATTCCTTGCGGGGGCGTTGGCAGCTGCGCCTCGGCGATACGCGCGACCTCTTGCCCGACCTGCTCGGCACACTAGGCCAGGTGGACCTCTTTTTGCACGACAGCGATCACTCTTATGAGAACATGGTGTTCGAGTTCGAGCGGGCCTTTCCCAGGCTGGCACCGGGGGGTCTACTCATGAGCGACGATACCCACCTCCACACCGCCTGGGACGACTTCTGCGCGAAGCACGGGCTTCGCCCCACTCGCGTCGGCTCGCTTGGCGTGACGCGCAAGGATGGACGCCGATGAGTGCCAGGGACCCAAACGCCGTCAAAACGACCATCCGGAGCTTCATCCTGAGCTCGATTGCGGTCATGGATCTGGATGACGACGCCAACCTGTTCGAATCGGGCATCGTCAATTCCTTGTTTGCCGTGCAGCTGATGACGTTCATCGAGAAAACCTTCGCCATCGAAATGGGAATGGACGATTTGGACATCGAGAATTTCAAATCGCTCAATGCGACGACGGGCTTTGTGCTGCGCCGGAACGGCGGGCCGGGTGGTTGAGCGCGAGGGGCCGGTATGTGGCAGCCACTGACGGACTGGCACCAGAGCAAGTACCGAGAGTTCACCGCCTTCGTCGCGCGCACCGTGGCGCCGTGTGCCGAGCAGTGGGATCGCGACCAGCGCATCCCCGATGCCGTGATCGCCGAGCTGGCGCAGTGCGGCTACCTGGGTGCGACTCTGCCGCGCGAGTACGGGGGCCAGGGGTGGGACGTCGTCACCTTCGGTCTGCTGAATGACGCCTTCGGGCGGGGATCGTCTGCGCTGACGGGTGTCCTGACGGTGCAAGCCATGGTGTCCATGGCGCTGCTCAAGTGGGGCACGGCGGAGCAGAAGCGTACCTGGCTGCCGCCGCTCGCCAAGGGGGAGGTGATCGGGGCCTTCGCCCTGACGGAGCCGGGCGCCGGCAGCGCGATGCATTCGTTGGTCACGGAGGTCACCGAGCATGATGGCGGTCTCGTGCTGAACGGGAGCAAGAGGTGGATCAGCTGCGGCCAATTCGCCGGCGTGTTTCTGGTGTTTGGGACGCTGGGGCAACGCGCCGTGGCGTGTGTAGTCCCGCGGGAAGCGCCCGGGGTGCGCGTGACACCGATCTGCGATCTGATGGGGTTTCGGGCGGCGGGTCTCGCCGAGCTGCACTTCAAGGATGTAGCCGTCCCCGCGGCCAACCTCGTCGGCAAGGCGGGCTTCGCCCTGTCACACGTCGCGCCGGTCGGGTTGCATTACGGCAGAATCAGCACCGCCTGCTCGGCATTGGGCCTGTTGCGCGGATGTTTTGAAGAGAGCGTCGCGTACGCGGCGGTGCGGAAGATCGCTGACCAGACCGTGGGCGACTTGGGGATGGTGCGGTCGTTGATTGCCCATATGGGCACCGATCTCGAGGCCGGGACCTTGCTGTGCCACAACGCGTGCCGCGCGGAAGACGGGCATCTGCCGGAGGCCTTCGAACAGACTTTGATGGCCAAGTACTTCACGTCGCGCGCCGCGGTGCGAGCCGCTTCCGATGCCGTGCAGATCCGCGGGGCCTCGGGCTGCCACGGCTCCTCCCCGGTGTCCCGGTATTACCGCGATGCCAAGATCATGGAGATCATAGAAGGCACCACCCAGGTCCATGAGGACATCCTGGGGAAGATGTTCGTCGCGCGCGCCGGCAAGGTCGGCACGCCAACCCGCTCCGCGTGATGCCGATGACCCCTCACCCGTCACGTGTCGCCAGCGAAGCCGATCTCGCGCGGATTGCGCAATTCAACCGCACGGAGACGTCGTTTCCGGATGATGTCACGATCCAGGCGTTGATCGAAACGCAAATGACGAAGCATGCCCTCCGCACCGCCGTCATCTGCGACCACGACTCCACCCTCGGTGGGCCATCGTGCAGCTACGCAGAGCTCAACGCCAAGGTCAATCAGCTGGCCCATGCGTTGCGAGCCGAGGGGGTGGGGCCGGGGCAGGTCGTCGCGTTGATGGTGGAGCGATCGTTTGCCATGATCATCGGCGTCCTGGGGATCATCAAGGCCGGAGCCGCCTACCTGCCGGTCGCCCCGGACAACCCGCCGGATCGAATCGACTACCTGCTGACGAACGCCGGGGTCAAGGTGCTGTTGGTCCACGGTGGGACCGCCGGCCGGGCCCGCTTCGCGGGGCGAATCATCAATCTCGACGGCGCGGAGGTGTACCGCGGGTCGATCGTGAACCCAGCGATTCTCACGACGCCCGAGGATCTGGCGTACGTGATCTATACGTCGGGATCGACCGGCAAGCCAAAAGGCGTGATGATCGAGCACCGCTCCCTCGTCAATCGCCTGCACTGGATGCAATACGCCTACCCGATCGGTGCGGGCGACGTGATCCTCCAGAAGACGCCGTACTATTTCGACGTTTCCGTTTGGGAGCTGTTCTGGTGGGCCCTGGAGGGCGCGCAGCTGTGCTTCTTGCGGCCGGGCGGCGAGCGCAATCCGCTGGCCATTGTCGACACGATCCAGCGGCACCGGGTCACTGTCCTGCACTTCGTGCCTTCGATGCTGAACGTGTTTCTCGAGTATCTGGATGCCAAGCCGGCGAGCCTGCTGAACGGCCTTGCGTCGGTGCGGCGCGTGTTCGCGAGCGGCGAAGCGCTGACACCCAGTCACGTGAGAAAGTTCAATGACATTTGGGGGAAGCGGACCGGGGCGCGCCTGACGAACCTGTACGGCCCCACCGAGGCGACGGTCGACGTCAGTTATTTCGATTGTCCCGCGCACAACGAGTTCGACGTCATTCCCATTGGGCGACCGATCCACAATATCCGGCTGTACGTCATCCGCGACGGCCAGCAAGTCGCGATCGGCGAGACGGGAGAGTTGTGCATTGCCGGCGTCGGCCTGGCGCGCGGCTACTTGAATAACGCCGCGCTGACCGCCGAGAAGTTCACCGACAGTCCCGTCACCCCCGGCGAGCGCATCTACCGCACCGGCGACATCGCGCGGTGGCTGCCGGACGGCACTATCGAGTATCTCGGTCGGGAGGATCACCAGGTCAAGATCCGGGGATTGCGGATCGAACTGGGCGAGATCGAAAGCACGATCCGCGAGTACCCGGGCATCACCGACTGCGTGGCCGTGGTGAAGCAGTACTCGGAAAGCATCATCCTGATTGTCGCGTACCTGGTCAGCAAATCGGGCCTGGACCTGAACGGCCTGAAGGAGCACGTCAAGCGGCACCTGCCGGACTACATGATTCCCCACCGGTTCGAGCAGATCGACGCCATGCCGTTGACACCGAGCGGCAAAGCGGATCGCAAGGCCTTGCCGGAGCCGGTCATTCAAGGGAGGCCTTGAACCTGCCGATGACGAGCGACTTCGATATCGCCATCGTGGGGATGGCGGGCCGTTTTCCGGGCGCGCCCGACGTCGACGCCTTGTGGCGTGACCTGGCCGCGGGCCGCGAGTCGATCACGCGGCTGTCGGATCAGGAGATCCTGGGCGCGGGCGTGCCGGCCTCCTACCTGACGGACCCGAACTACGTGAAGGCGGCACCGCTGCTCGAAGGGCCGGGGCTGTTCGACGCCGCGTTTTTCGGGTTCTCGCCGATGGAAGCGAGAACAATGGATCCGCAGCACCGCATCCTGCTGGAGCTGGCGCACGAGGCGCTCGAGCATGCGGGCTATGACGCGGAGCGCTATCCCGGGCGCATCGCCGTGTTCACCGGAGCCGCCCTGAACACCTATTTCACGAACGTGGGCCTCAACCGCCGGCTGGCCGAGGAGTACATCCCGACGCTCATCGGCAACGACAAGGATTTTCTGAGCACCCGGATTTCTTACAAACTCAATTTGAAGGGGCCGAGCATCACCGTGCAGACCGCGTGCTCGACCTCCATGGTCGCTGTCCACCTCGCCCGCCAAAGCCTGCTCGGGGAGGAGACGGATATGGCCCTCGCGGGCGCGATTTCGGTGCGCGTGCCGCATCGGGCCGGCTATTTCTGTGACGGTGGCGGCGTGGTCTCCCGGGACGGACACGTCAGAGCGTTTGATGCCAAGGCCAATGGCACGGTGTTCGGGAGCGGCGGCGGCATCCTGGTGCTGAAGCGGTTGGCGGACGCCCTCGCGGATGGCGATACGATTCACGCCGTACTCAAGGGCTCGGCCGTGAACAACGACGGCTCCGCCAAGGCGGGCTTCACGGCGCCGAGCGTCGACAGCCAGGCAGAGGCTGTGGTGGAGGCGCTGGCCAACGCCGGGGTCGAGGCGGACAGCATCGGCTACATCGAGGCGCATGGTTCGGGCACGCCGGTGGGAGATCCCATCGAGGTCCGTGCTTTGACCAAGGCGTTCCGCACGTTTACCAAGCGTACCGGCTACTGCGCCATCGGCTCGGTCAAGACCAATGTGGGGCACCTCGATGCCGCGGCCGCCGTCGCGGGCATCATCAAGACGGTCCTGGCGCTCGAACACCGACAGCTGCCGCCGAGTCTCCACTTCACGGAGGCCAATCCGGAAATCGATTTTCCGGCCACCCCGTTCTACGTCAACACCGCGCTGCGGGAATGGACCAGCGACGGTCCGAGGCGGGCGGGCGTGATGTCCACCGGCATGGGTGGCACGAACGCGCATGTCGTGCTCGAAGAGGCACCCGAACCGGTGGCCTCGGGCGAGGCCCGTCCTCCCCATCTGCTCATTCTGTCGGCGAAGACGGCACCGGCGCTCGACCAGGCCACCCAGCGCTTGCGGGAGTTCCTGAGCACGCACGACTCCGTCAGCATGAGTGACGTTGCCTACACGTTGCAGATCGGCCGAAAGGCGTTTCCGCACCGGCGCTGTGTAGTCTGTGTCGATCGGGCGGACGCCATGACCGCCCTCGGACCGGAAGGCGCGAAGCGCGTCGTGTCCGGCCGCACTCCCGAGACGCCGCGCCCGGTGATCCTGTTGTTACCCGGCATCGGCGATCACTACGTGGGGATGGGCCACGACCTGTATGAAACGTGGCCCGCGTTCCGGCAGGAGGTCGATCGCTGCGCGCAGATGCTCGAGCCGCACCTGGGGGTCGATATCCGGCGTGTCATCTATCCGCAGAGCCAGAGCTGGCGGCAGGCGGGCAAAGCCAAGGGGATCGACCTGAAGAAGATGCTCGGGCGCAGCCCCGAGGCGGCGGGGGATCCAGACGCCAGGAATCTGAATCAGACGCGGTTTGCTCAGCCCGCGTTGTTCACCATCGAATACGCGATTGCCCGCCTGTGGCAAGCGCTGGGCATTGTCCCGGATGCCATTGCCGGTCACAGCATGGGTGAGTACGTGGCGGCGTGCCTCGCCGGAGTAATGTCGCTGGACGATGCGTTGCGGTTGATTGCGACGCGCGCCAAGCTCGTCGACGCGTTACCCCAGGGCGCCATGTTGGCGGTCACACTGCCGGAAGACGAATTGCTGCCCTTGCTGCCCGCCGAGCTGTCGATCTCGCTCATCAACGGACCTCGGTTGTGCGTGGTGGCGGGTCCGGTGGCAGCCGTGGCCGGGTTCGAGCGGATGTTGAACGCCAAGAACATCATTTGTCGGCACGTGCAGAACGGCCACGCGTTTCACTCCCGTATGCTGGATTCGATCGTGCCGACATTTGAAGAAGCGGTGCGGCAGGTGAGCTTGGAGGAGCCCACCATTCCGTACATCTCCAATGTCACCGGCACGTGGATTGAGCGGAGCGAAGCCGTGAGTCCGGCGTATTGGGCCACTCACGCCACGCGCACGGCCCGTTTCAGCGACGCCTTGCATGAGCTGTGGCGATTCAAGGATCCCGTGCTCCTCGAGGCCGGGCCGGGCCGGACGCTCGGGGTGTTGGCGATGCAACATCCCGACCGAAAGGATGGCGGCGAGCCGGTGGTGGTGTCCTCGATCCGGCACGACTACGAGAATCAATCGGACGGCGAATTTCTGTGGCAGGCCATCGGACGGCTGTGGGTCTCCGGCGCGGATATCGCGTGGGACCACGTGCCCTCGGCCGGAGGGCGCCGCCGCGTGGCATTGCCGACGTATCCGTTTGAGCGACAGCTGCACTGGCTCGAGCCGGTGCGGGTGGCGGAGGCTGCCCCCGCCACGCCGGTCGCCATTCACAAGCAGCCGGACCCCGCGAAGTGGCTGTACGTACCCTCCTGGAAGCGGGTATTGCCGCGGGCCGTCGGCCGACTCGACGAGGCGCTTCGGTCGGAGCCTGCCGGGACGTGGCTCGTCTTCGCCGATGACTCGGGCGTCGCCTCCGCAGCGATGGCCCGGGTCCGGGGTGCCGGTCATGACGTGGTCACGGTACAGGCGGGGAGCGAGTTCCGACAAGAGGACCCTCTCACGTTCAGCATGGAGCCCGCGAACGCGCAGCACTACGATGCGTTGATCAGTGCCCTCCAGACGAACGACATGCTGCCAGATCGCATCGTGCACGCATGGAGCGTGACGGGCCCTGCCCGCCGGTCCGACGGAGATCGCTTTGCAGAGGGACAGGCACGCGGCTTCTACAGCCTGCTGTTTCTCGCCAGGGCGCTCGCGGCGCACCACGCGCAACGCGAGATCCGGCTGTTCGTCTTGTCCAGCAACGTGCATGAGGTGTCGGGCACGGAAACGCTGTGCCCGGGAAAGGCGACGCTGCTCGGGCCGGGTATGGTGATCGGACAGGAGTATCCCAACCTGCGCGTGACGTGCATCGACGTGGATGAACCGGTGCACCCTGGGTCGCTGGACGGGGGAGCGGATCTTGTGCTCGGCGAGCTGCTGGAGTCCGACGCGCGCTTGTTCGTGGCGCATCGCACCGGGCGACGCTGGGTCCAGACGTATGAGCCGGTTGACCAGACCGACGCCGGTCGCCGCCGCTCGACCCTGCGGGAGGGGGGCGCGTACCTGATCACGGGTGGATTGGGGGAGATCGGTACCGCGCTGTCGGAACACCTCGCCGCGCAATACCGCGCCCGCCTCGTGTTGGTCGGCCGCACGGCGCTGCCAGCACGGGAGTCATGGGACGAGTGGGTCGAGAGTCACCCCACCGACGATGCCACCCGGGCTCGCATCGACGCCATCCGGCGGATCGAAGGGCTGGGGGGCGAGGTCCTGTACCTGAACGCGAACGTGGCGGACGCGCGGGCCATGCAGGGAGTCGTCGAGCAGGCGGAGCGGCACTTTGGCGCTCTACATGGCGTCGTTCATGGCGCCGGCATCGTCGGGGACTATCGGGAGATCAAGGACAGCGACCCCGACAGCGGCGAGGCGCACTTCCGCGCCAAGGCGCACGGCGTCCATGTGTTGGCGAGCGTGCTGAACGGCAAGCCGCTGGATTTCTGCCTCCTCATGTCCTCGCTGACCTCCGTGCTGGGTGGGATCGGGCAGGCGGCCTATGCGTCGTCCAACATCTATCTGGACGCGTTCGCGCGCCTGCATAACCGGGCGTCCGCGGTGCCCTGGCTCAGCGTGAACTGGGACGTGTGGCGGCTACACGACGACGCGGCGGCGGCGTCGGGCCTCGGGGCGACGCTCAAGGAATTGGGGATGAGTGCCCCGGAGGCAATGGCGATGCTGGAAACCGTCCTGGCGCTCGGGACTGCCGGCCAACTCATCGTGTCGACGGGTGATCTCGGGGCCCGGATCGACCAGTGGATCAAGCTGGAATCCCTCAATCCGCGGGTGACGGCCCCGACGACGGCCGGCGCGCAGCGGCCGTCCCTGCAAACCGCCTTTCAGGCGCCGCGTGATGAGACCGAGCGCCAGGTCGCTCGGATCTGGCAGGATGCGCTCGGGATCGAAGCCGTCGGCAGCGACGACAGCTTTGCCGACTTGGGCGGGCACTCGCTCTTGGCCGTCAAGATCATCGCCGAGCTGCGCCGGGCGTTTCAGATCGATCTGCCGGTCCGAGCGCTATTCGACGCGCCGACGGTGGCGGAGCTGTCGCGCTATATCCGGGAGCAGCTGATCGCCGAGATCGACGCGCTCACGGACGAGGAGGCGCGGAGCCTTGTCTCAAACGAATAAGCTCTCGCCCGCGAAGCAGGCGTTGCTCGAGCAGCGCCTGCGGAAGGCTGCGCCTAGCGGTGTCAGGGGTCCGCAGATTCCCCGGCGGCCGGACCCGCATGCGGCCCCGCTGTCGTTCATGCAGCGTCAGATGTGGGTGATCGATCAGATGACGCCGGGCAATCCGGCGTACAACATGCCGTACGGGTACCGCCTCCGCGGCCCGCTCGATGTGGCGGCCCTGGAGCGCAGCTTCAATGAGATCATCAAGCGTCATGAAGCGCTGCGAACCAGCTTCGCCGTCCGTGACGGCGAACCGGTGCAGCGCATCCATCCCGCCCTCACGATCCAGATCGGCGTCACGGTACTGGACCACCCCACGGTCCGGGAACGAGAAGGCGCGTTGCAGACCCTGGCGTCGGAAGAGTCGCTGCGGCCCTTCGATCTGTCGCGCTTGCCCCTGCTGCGAGTGTCGCTGTTCAAGTTGGGCGAAGCCGAACACGTCCTGATCGTCAACCTGCATCACATCGTGGCGGACGGCCTGTCGATGAGGCCGCTGATGGACGAGTTGGACACGTTCTATCGCGCCTTCACCGAAGGGGGCGAGCCCCGGCCGCCGGAGCTGGCCGTGCAATACGGAGATTTCGCCGAGTGGCAGCGCAACGCCCTCGCCGACGACGCGGCCCATGCTAAGCAGATCGCCTTCTGGCGCGAGCAATTGGGTGGCACGCTCCCCGTGTTGGAGCTGCCCGGCGACCGACCCCGGCCGGCCACGCAGTCCTTCGCCGGCTCGAACGTCTTCTTCGACATCCCTGCACCGCTGGCGCGGAGCGTGAAGGCCTTCGGCGAGCGGCAGCGCTGCACGTTTTTCATGACGATGCTGGCGGCGTTCCAAGTGCTGCTGCGGCGCTACT
>MNEX01000321.1 GCA_001917905.1 Acidobacteria bacterium 13_1_40CM_65_14 | reverse complement strand
CTCGCTGGGGAAGTACGTCTTCACCAGCGACTCGCTGACAATGACGACGTTCGACCGCTGGCTCATCTCGCGGTCGGTGAACAGCCGGCCGCGGAGCAGCGGGACGTTCATCGTTTTCAGGAAGCCGTTGTCGCAGACGCTGACATTCGTGACGTTGTCCTGTCCGGGCGGCGGCGGCGGTTGGCCGTCGATCGTGAAGCTCGTGCCGGCGCCGAGACCCGTGAGCGGGAGATAGCTGACGGCGCCGACCGCCTGAACACCGGGGAGCTCCTGAATGCGCGCGGTCGCGTCCTGGAAGAATCGGATGCGCTGCGCGTCGTCTCGGTACTTCGCACCGGGCAGCTGCAGGCGCATCGTGAGAATGTTCGTCGTCGAATAGCCGGGATCGACGCGGCGCAGCGAGCTGAAGCTGCGCAGCATCAGGCCCGCGCCAACCAGGAGCACGACCGCAAGCGCGATCTCCGATACGACAAACGCCTGGCGCATCCGCCGGTGACGGACGCTTCCGCCGACCTGGCGCGCGCCGTCCTTCAGCGTTTCCTGGACGTCGGCCCGCGATCCCTCGAACGCCGGCGCGAGGCCGCAAACGAGCGCCGTGATCAGCGAAACCGTCGCGGTGAACGCGAGGACCGGGTAACTGAGGCCGACGTGACCCGCCGTCGTCAGATCGACCGGGCTCATCGCGAGGAGGATTTCGAGACCCCATCGCGCCACGAGCAGTCCGACGGCGCCGCCGAGCACGGCGAGCACGAAACTTTCAGTCAGGAGCTGACGGACGACGCGACCTCGAGCCGCGCCGAGCGCCGCGCGGATCGCGATCTCGCGCTGACGCGCCGCGCCGCGCGCGAGCAGCAGATTGGCGACGTTCGCGCAGGCGATGAGCAGCACGAATGCCACCGCCCCTGCGAGAATCAAGAGCGCGCGCCGATACTCCTCGGAGAGCTCGTCGTGGAGCGGAATCACGCGCGCGCCCCAGTTCGCATTGCGTTGCGGCGTCTCGGTCGCCAGCGCGCTCGCGATGCTGCTCAATTCGGCCTGAGCCTGTCGCACGCTGACACCCGGCTTCAGCCGCGCGATCGACTCCAGATAGCGTCCACCGAAGTCACGCGCATCCGCCGCAAACACCATCGGCCTCCACAAATCCGCCGGCTTGCCCGACTGTGATCCCACCTTGATCAGCAGCCGGAAATCGGGCGGCATGACGCCGACGACGGTCTGCGGCCGCGCATTGAGCTGAATCGTCCGTCCAATGACCTTGGGATCGCCGCCGAACCGCCGCTGCCAGAAATCAGCGCTGAGGATCACGACCGACGATTGGGGATCGGTGTTTTCGCTGTCGCTGAACGGCCGGCCGAGGAGCGGCGGCACGCCGAGGATCGGGAAGAATCCTGCGGTGACGTTCAGCACGATCACCTCTTCAGGATTGCCGCCTCCCGTGAGATTGGCGCGCGTGTCGACGAACGCCGCCATTCGTTCGAACGACGTACTCCGGTCGCCCCACCGGATGAATTGCGCGGGACCGACGACGTTGCTTCGTCCGGGCCGCCGCGCATTTTCTTCCCACAACGCAACGATGCCGTTCGGATCGCGGAACGGCAGCCGTTCGAGCAGGACGGCGTTGACGATGGTGAAGATCGCCGTGTTCGCGCCGATGCCCAGCGCGAGCGCGAGTACGGCGACGGCGGTGAAACCGGGCGTGCGCACGCACACCCGAATCGCGTAGCGAATATCCTGCAGCAGTGAATCCATGAAGGGTTAGAGGAGACCAGCTTGCGTATTGGTTGTCAAGCTCGAGATCGGAACAGCCGACCAGCCCAGGTGGATGTGCCTCGAGCCGATCTTGACGTCGACGTCGAAGCCGAGCGCGCGCGCCCGTGACTCCGCGATGGCTATTCGGTCGAGCCGGACAAACACTGGTGTGATGACGATCGAGAACGGTCCGTCATTTGGCGCGGTGAGGCCCACCGAGACGAGCGCGGTGAAGAGGACCAGCATCCCCATCACCGTTCGCGTCAGCCATCTTCGAAGAAGCACGCCGACGCTCAGGCCAATCCCGTGCCAGGATCGGCCATCGGCGGCGGCGTGTTTTGCTCGAAAAAACGGGCCACGCACACTGCGCGGCCCGCCGCATGTCCGGTTGTGGGATTCCTACATCCCGCCTTCGCGCAATCCGGGCCGCACCTGAATGCTGACCGTCGCAGCCGCCAGCGCCTTGTCGCGACGCTTCAAACGAAACATGACTTTGTAGGCGCCGGTGCGGAAGATGTGCTCGACGGTGTAGCGCCGTTTGATCTCGCTCTTGCCCGCTTGAAACGGCTCGCAGTCGATCGTCGATTCGGACTGCGTGCCGTCGCCCCAATCCCACTCGACCGTCGGGCAGTAATACTCTTCGTAGTCGTTCGCGCCGCCGGTGAGCTCCGCGGTGAGCACGACGCGCGAAGGCGCCATGCTGATCGTGGGCTGCGCCTTCAGCGTGATCTTCGGGCGCCGCGAATCGGCGTCCTTGTCCTTCGGTTTGTCTTGTGCCGCAGCGACCACAGGCACACCGAAGAACGCAAAGGCCGCGAAGGCCGCAAAGAAAAGCCTGGCTGTGGTCCCAGAGGAAAAGATCCCTTTGCGGTCTTTGCGTCCTTTGCGTTCCAGGACGCGCGCCCTCAGGAGACACGTCGCGCCGACCGACGTCAAACGCCGCATGCGGTTCATGGCAAAGGTCCTCGTTGGGAGATGGCTGCACGAGATTGTACCGCCCGATTTGGGCGCGGGCAAGCGGCATCAGCCATAATATGGGGATGCCCACAGCGCCGACATCGACGCCCATAGCCTGCACCCGCGACTCCCTCTCCAGCATCGATACCGACCTCGTCGTCGTGCCCTGGTTCGAAGAGGACGCACCTGACGCCGTCCCGGGCCTGGACAAAGCGAGCGGGGGGGAGCTCGCGCGCGCCGTGGCCGCGAAAGAGTTTCAGGCCAAGCCGTACGATTTGTTCGTGACGCCGACCAACGAGCGCGGATGGAAGCCGAAACGCGTCGCCGTCATCGGCGGCGGGCGCCGGACCGACTGCGGCGGCGACGTCATTCGCAAGCTGGCCGTCACCGCCGGCCTCTGGGCGCGACAGAAACGCGTCGGCCGCGTCGCCTTCGTCCTGCGCGGTCAGGGCGATCTGATGGATTTGGCGCAGGCGGCCGCGGAGGGACTCACGCTGTCGGAGTTCAACGCCGGCAGCTACAAGACGGCCGAGCCGGCGCCTCCACCTCCATCGGCGTGGATGATTGCCGCGCCCTCCAGCACGCCCGACGTGCTCTCGCGCGTCAACGACGCCGTCACGCGCGGCCGGATCCTCGGCGAGGCGAGCAATCTCGCACGCGAGCTCGCCAACGAGCCGGGCAACACGCTGACGCCGCGCGAATTCGCGAAGCGCGCCGCGGCGATTGCCAGCGAGGCCGGCGTCCGGGTCGAGATTCTCGACGAGGACAAGATCGCCGAGCTCGGGATGGGCCTGCTGTTGGGCGTGGCGCGCGGTAGCAGCGAGCCGCCGCGGCTCATCGTGTTCCGTTACGATCCGCCCGGCGCGCCGGAGAAACCGGTTCTCGGTCTGGTCGGGAAAGGCATCACGTTCGACACCGGTGGTATCTCGATCAAACCGGCCGAGGGCATGGAGCGGATGAAGGACGACATGTCCGGCGGCGCCGCCGTCGCGTGCGCCATGCGCGCCATCGCGCTGCTGCAGGCGCCGATGCGCGTGATCGGCGTCGTGCCGACGACCGAGAACATGCCGGGCGGACGGGCGATCAAGCCGGGCGACATTCTCAAGAGCGCGGCTGGGAAAACCGTGGAGGTGATCAACACCGACGCCGAAGGACGGTTGATCCTCGGCGACGGTCTCTGGTACGCGCGGCAATTGGGCGCGACGCATCTGGTCGACGTCGCGACGCTGACCGGCGCGGTTGTCGTCGCGCTCGGCAAGACGACGTCGGGCTTGTTCGGTGCGCCCGACGAATGGGTCGAGCGCGTGCGGAAGGTGGCCGAGCGCGCCGGCGATCGCGCCTGGCCGATGCCGCTCTATGACGACTACCGCGAGCAGCTGAAGAGCGAGATCGCGGACATGATGAACACCGGCGGCCGTCCGGCGGGCTCCATCACCGCGGCGATGTTTTTGAAGGAATTCACCGACAACGTGCCGTGGGTGCACATGGACATCGCCGGCACGGCGTGGGTCGATGATGCCAAGCCGTTTCTGCCCAAAGGGCCGAGCGGCGTCGCGGTTCGTACACTCGCGGAGCTCGCGTTCGAGAAGTTTTGATACAGCAGCAGAAGCCGATCATCGTCAAGCTCATGGAAACGCCGCACGATCCCACCGGGCTCGCCGACGTCCTCATCGGTTCGCTCGGGCTCACGGGTGCGATCGTTCTCCTCGCCGTGGTGACAGGCGCCATCTTCGCGGGCGTCCTGTTCTGGTACCGATCGCGAACATCCTAGTGGACCGTATCCGCTGAAGGAGTACTAGTCACAACGAGCCTTCGACCGCGATTTTCGGGCCGCGACAACGGAGCGGCCCGGTAGTAATTCGGAAGAGACACGCCACTAGCTCCCCACGATCGACCTAACTCTCCACCTAACTCTGCACCACGGAGGACACAGAGGACACGGAGTTGGATTTCGTACGGAAGCGTTCTTCCTCCCGTCCTCCGTGTCCACCGTGTCCACCGTGGTGGAGCGCTACTGCAGTGGAGAGCTCACTGATGCGCAACCGTCGTCGTGGTCTTCAGCGAGCTCTGGTACTTCCGGATCGCGTTGAAGAGCGCGTCGGCGATGCGCTGCCGGTACGCAGTTCCTTTCACCAGCCGCGCTTCCTGCGGATTGGTGACGAATGAGATTTCCGCGAGCACGGCGGGCATCGTCGCGCCGATGAGGACGACGAAGGGCGCCTGCTTCACGCCCAGATCCTTCAGCGATTTGTTCGTCGTTTTCAAGCGATCGACCATCGCGCGCTGGATATGGGTGGCGAGCTCCCGCGACTCGTCCATCTTGTTGTTCCGCGCGATCGCCTTCACGACGTCGGGTAGCGCGCCCATCGCCAGCGCGGATGTCGCGTTCTCGCGCGCCGCCACTGCCGCGGCGCTTTGATTGTTGGCGAAGTTCAGGAAGTAGGTCTCGATACCGTGCGCCTGCGCATGGGGGCTGGCGTTGGCGTGAATCGACAGAAACAGGTCGGCGCTCTCGCGGTTCGCGATCGCCGGGCGCTCTTCGAGCACGACGAACTCGTCGGTGCGCCGCGTCAGGATCACCTCGACGCCGGGCACTTTTTGCAGCAGCTTCTCGAGACGGAGCGCCACGTCGAGCACGAGCTCGGCTTCGGTCACGCCTTTACCCTTCGCACCGGGATCATGGCCGCCGTGGCCCGCGTCGATGACGATGCGCGAGATGCCGAGGCCAAGCTGCCGGGCCATCGACAAGCCGCCGTTCATGTTCTTCGCGGGCGGCGCCGCCGGCGTGGTCGGTCCGATCGGTGCAACGGCTGCGAGATCGGGAATCTTCGGCGCCGGGTTCAACGCCGGTACATTGGGCGCCTCCTTTGGAGACGCCGCGGCCGTTGAAGCACGCACGCAATCGATGACGAGACGATACGGGCTATAGAGCGGGTAGACGCTGTAGCTCGTGACGCCGGCGGCATCGAGGACCACCCGCGTCGTGTTATTCGGATGCCGGCCGATTCTGATCTGCCGCACGATGTCAGCATCGCTCTCGAAGCGGATCGTGTGATCGACGAGTCGCGCAGCGGCGCGTGTGCCTGGCAGATCGACGAACACGCGCGAGGGATCCGCGATGCGCTCCTCGTGGAACGGCACTTCGGCGTCGAGCTCGATCGTCACGCGCACGGCGTCGGACAGGACGGTTCGGCGGATGTCTTTTATTAAGGCGAGGGGCCCCACCCCCTCGCCTGACGCGCTCGCGCCGTTGCGCTCGCGCGTATCCAGAACAGGACGTCGCAGCCCATCGTCCACCGTTGTCGCGACGCGCGCGAGGCGATCGGGGACCTGTTTGGCGAGCTTGCTCGTGACGTAGGTTGCCGCGAGCTTGCGGAGCAACCGAATGGCCGTCACCTTGTCCTGCGGCTGATTGAATGTCGCGAACGCATCGAGCGCCAGCGTCCCGGCCTGCCAGAGCGCATTGTCACTGTAGCCGCTCGCCGGGTACTGCTTCACGAGCGATTCGTACGCGGCGATGACGGCGCGCACTTCCGGCAGGGCCGCGGGCGTGACGTCGGGCGCGGCGAGCACCGCACGAACGTCGTGTTCGCGCCCTAGCGCGTCGACGTACATCGTTCGCACAGGCGGCGCGGCGCCCGCCGTGACCGCTCCGACAAGAACGCAAAGACCGCTAAGACCGCAAAGCAAGCCATTCTTTGCGTGCTTTGCGACCTTTGCGTTCCACGTGACTGCTCGTTTCGCCATATGGGCTTACCTGAGCTGGGCATCCACCTCGTCGAAGTACGTCTTGTCCACGAGGACCTCGCGCGGTTTGCCGCCGGCGGCCGGCGACACGAGGCCTTCCATTTCCATCATGTCGACGAGGCGCGCCGCGCGGCTGAACCCGATCCGGAGCCTTCTCTGAAGGTAAGAAATAGAAGCCTGGCCGCTGCCCACGACGATGCGCGCCGCCTCGTCGTAGAGATCGTCCTTGTCCAAGTCGATCGCGCCTTCGGCCGCGGTCTTTTCCTCGACGGTAATCGTCTCGTCGTACGTCGGCTTGCCTTGTTTCCGCAGATAGCTCGCGAGCCGTGCGGTTTCTTGTTCGGAGATGTACGGGCCGTGCAGGCGAATGAAGCGCGACGAGGCGGGCGGCAGGAACAGCATGTCGCCCTTGCCCAGGAGTTGCTCGGCGCCGTTGCCGTCGAGAATCGTCCGCGAGTCGATCTTCGACGACACGCGGAACGAAATGCGCGACGGCAGGTTCGCTTTGATTAACCCGGTGATGACGTCGACCGACGGCCGCTGCGTCGCGAGAATCAGGTGAATGCCGACGGCGCGCGCCATCTGCGCGAGCCGCGCGATCGATTCCTCGACCTCGTTGCTGGCGACCATCATGAGGTCCGCGAGCTCGTCGATGATGACCACGATGAACGGCAGCGTTTTGTAGGGCTCGCCGTCGGGCGGCGTCCGCTTCTCGGTGATCGCGTGCCGGACGTTGCGGTTGTACTGCTCGATGTTCCGCACGCCTTCAGCCGCCAGCGTCTTGTAGCGCTCTTCCATCTCGTGAACGGCCCAACGCAGCGCATTGGCGGCCTGTTTCGGATCGACGACCACCGGCGTCAGCAGATGCGGGATGTCCTCGTACATCCCGAGCTCCAGCCGCTTCGGGTCGATCATGATCATCCGCACATCGTCTGGCGTGGCGCGGTAGAGGATGCTCGTCAGCATGCCGTTGATGCCGACCGACTTGCCGGCGCCGGTCGATCCCGCAATCAGCAGATGCGGCATCGTGGTCAGGTCCGCGACGAAGGGCTCGCCGTGAATGGTCTTGCCGAGCGCGAGCGAGAGCTTCGACGTCGAGCGCCGGTAGATCTCTGACTCCAGGAGCTCGCGCAGCGAGATCTGCTCGCGGTTGTGATTCGGAATCTGGATGCCGACGGTCGATTTGCCCGGGATGCGATCGATCAGGACCGACTCGGATTGCATCGCGAGGCAGAGGTCGTCTTCGAGGCCGACGATCTTCGAGTACTTCACCCCGGCGTTCGGCTTGAACTCGAAGGTCGTGACGACCGGCCCTGGATGGATTTGTACGACCGCGCCTTCGACGGCGAACTCGCGGCACTTTTCCTCGAGCAGCCGCGCGCTGTCCATCAGCTCGCGCTCGTCGATCTTGCGCTCGGTCTTCGGTGCGTCGAGCAAAGCGACCGGCGGCAGCGCGTAATCACCCTTGCGCCGCTCGGCGGGCGCTTTCGAGACGGTCTCGGGATCGGGAGGTGGCAGCGGAGGCGCGATCTTCGGCGGCTTCGGCGGCGCGAACGATTTCAGGCCGCCGAAGACGGTCGGCTTGGCCGGCGCCGCCTCTTCGTCATCGTCGTCGTCAACGCTTGCGGCAGGTCGCTTTCGCGTAACCGCCGGTGCGGACGGGTCGCCGGACGGGGGCTTGCCCGCCGAAGCCTCGGCGAACACGGGCTTGCCCACCGAAGCCTCGGCGAACACGGGCTTGCCCGCCGAAGCCTCGGCGAACACGGGCTTGCCCACCGAAGCCTCGGCGAAGGTGGGAGGCGGCGATCCTTTCTTCGTGTGCTTTGCAATCACCTCGCGCCGCTGCTTCTCGCGACGGCGTTCTTCCCGCCATTCATGCAGCGCGTCGACCCCCCGCGTGACGCCGCCGCGGATCGAGCCGACGATCGCCGCGAAGAAGCGGCCGAAGGAGAACTGCGTCGACATGATGATGGCCAGGAAAATCAGCGTCAGCATGACGATCAATGAGCCGGTCTTGTTCAGGTACTCGGACATCTGCCGCGCGAGAAACTCGCCCGCGTAGCCGCCCGCGCGGAACGACTTGCCTGACACGTCGAGCGTACCGAAGACGAGGCTGAGAAATGCACTGATGCACGCGATGAGCAGCGTCGCGCCCGTGGCTTTCGTGGCGGCGGCGTCGAGCGATCGGCACCAGAAGTAATTCCACCCGATGACGACCAGGACCGCGGGGATCAGGTACGACGCATAGCCGAACAACTGAAACGACAGCTCGGCGAGGAACGCGCCGACGCGGCCGGCGAAGTTCGCGGGCGCCGCGTGCGATCCCGTGCTGAAGAACCAGACCGCGTCGGCCGGCTCGTAGCTGGCCAGCGAGATGATCCAGATGAGCGCGGCGGCGAAGAGCGCCACGCCGACGAATTCGCTGACGCGGCGAGAAACGGTCGATCGACTCACGTGTCAGATCTCCATGATGACGGGGAGCACGAACGGCCTCCGCCCCGAACGTTTGCGGAAGAAGCGGCGCAGCTCGACGCGCAGCTTTTCCTTGATCAGCCCCTGATCGGTCCGCTCTTCGACACTCGCGTTTTCGATGACCTCGCTCAACACGCGCGCGCCGTCGGCGAGCAGCGCGGCGCTGTCTTCCATCACGAACCCGCGGGTGATGATGTCGGGCACGCCTTCGAGTGCACCGGTCTGCTTGTTGATCGCGACGACGGGCACCACGAGGCCGTCTTCCGCCAGATGACGGCGATCGCGCAGCACTTCGTCGCCGACCTCGCCGGTCCGCGTGTCGTCGATCAGCACGCGCCCGACCGGCGCCTTCCCGGCGATTCGCGCGCCGGCCTCGTCGAAGACGACGACGTCGCCGTTCTCGGCGAGGAGAATCTCGGGCTTCGGGTCGCGTCCGGCGAACACGCGCTTGGCCACGCGGGCATGCTGCGACAGCTGGCGATACTCGCCATGGATCGGGATGAAGTAGCGCGGGCGCACGAGCGAGAGCATCAACTTGAGCTCTTCCTCGCTGCCGTGGCCGGAGACGTGGACGTGCTTGATGCCTTCGTGAATCACGTCGGCGCCGCGCCGGGCAAGGTGATTGATCACGCGCCCGATCGCCTTCTCGTTCCCCGGAATCGCGCGCGCCGAGATCACGACCGTGTCGTCGTCAGTGACCTTGATGAAGCGATGGTCGTCGATGGCCATGCGCGACAGCGCCGACATCGGTTCGCCCTGCGATCCGGTACTGAGGCACAACACGTCCTGCGCGGGGTAGCTCGCGACGTCGGAATCGCGAATCTGGACGCCGGCCGGTATCCGCAGATAGCCGAGGCGCTGCGCAACCTCCGAGTTCTGAATCATCCCGCGCCCGACGAATGCGACTTTGCGATCGAACTGCGCCGCCAGATCCACGAGGATCTGCATCCGGTAGGTGCTCGATGCGAACGCCGCGACGATCAGTTTTCCCGTCGCGCTCGTGAAGATCTCCTCGAACGCTTCGATGACCTCGCGCTCCGATCCGGTGAACCCGCGGCGATCGATGTTCGTGCTGTCGGCGAACAACGCGAGGACACCCTCGGAGCCGAGCTGCGCGAAGCGGTGCACGTCGAAGTGCTCGCCGTCGATCGGCGTTTGGTCGATCTTGAAATCGCCCGTGTGCACGATGACGCCCACGGGCGTGTGAATGGCCAGCGCCACACAGTCGGGCATGCTGTGGGTGACGCGGATGAACTCCACGCTGAACGGGCCGATGGTGACGCGCTCGCGCGGACGCACCGGCACGAGCGGGTTCGCGCCGGCGAGATCGTGCTCCGCGAGCTTCGGCTCGACGAGCGCAAGCGTCAGCGGCGTCCCGTAGATCGGGCCGTCGACGAGCGGCGACACGTGCGGCACGGCGCCGATGTGATCCTCGTGACCGTGCGTCAGCACGAGCGCGGCAGCGCGCCCTTTCTGCTGCAGGTACGTCAGGTCCGGAATGATCCGGTCCACGCCCAGCAGCTCGGGGTCGGGGAACATGACGCCTGCGTCGACGAGGATCGTCGTCTCGCCCCACGAGAGCGCGAGCATGTTCATGCCGAATTCGCCGAGTCCGCCGAGCGGAACGACTTCGAGCATTAGTGGAACCTATCTTCGAAGCGGAAAGCGGGCCGTTCCGTTGGAAGGGCCCGGAAACGCCGATTCAACGCTTGATGTCATCCCTTCACATCGGTTGATACGGTCCGCTAGAACGGGAGTACGCAGCATCGCCAGACACACTCCGAGCGGAGCGGAACCGGTTCGATGCGAGCCGCTGTCTGCGGCTCAATCAGGCTGCTGGGTGCGCCTGAAGTAAATAGGGCGGGATGAACGACTTAGGGCGAAACTATAGCATAGCTCTCCGCTCGGCCGTTAGCGCGAGTCGCCAGTAAGCGCGTCGGCCAAGCGCACGAATTCGGCGACGGTCAGCATCTCCGGACGCCGGCGGCCATCAAGTTCCGCCGCCTTCAGCGCCACTGCCGGCCTCAGCCGAACGGCGGGCGGAAAGGCGAGCAGCGCGTTGGCCAGCGTCTTACGGCGTCGCGTGAAGACCGCCTGCACGAGGCTCTCGAAAACGGCGGCGTCGCGCACTGGCGGATCGACAGGATGGAACCGCAGCCTCACCAGGGCTGATTGGACTTTCGGCGGTGGGCGAAACGCGCCGGGCGGGAGCGTCACCAGGCGTTTGACGTCCGCTGAGTGCTGAATCAACACGCTCAGCACGCCGTACTCTTTGCTGCCCGGCCTTGCGACCAGACGATCGGCGACCTCGCGCTGCAGCATGACCGTCGCGTCCGAGAAGTGCACGCCGCCGTGATACATGCTGACCAGCTTGAAGAGGATCGGCGACGCGACGTTGTAGGGCAGATTGCCAGCCACTCGGAGCGAGGATGGCGCTGTCGGCTCGGCCTCGAGGCTGATGTGCGCGTCGAGAAAATCGCCTTCGATGACGCCGACGTTGAGGGGCCGGCTCTTCTCGAGCGCGGCGGCGAGATCGCGGTCGATTTCATACGCGATCACGGCCCGCGCCCGCTCGGCCAATCGCCGTGTCAACGCCCCGGGCCCCGGCCCGATTTCGACGAAGACCTCGTCGGGTTTCGGATCGATCGCGCGAATGACCTTGTCGGCCCAGGCCGGCTCGAGGAAGTGCTGTCCGAATCTTTTCTTAGCGTCGCGGGGCCCCACCCCCGCTCCCTGACGCCTTCGTGGCATTTTCACGCGCGTGGGGCCCCACCCCCACGCGAGCTCGCTCGCGCGGCCGCGCTCGCTCGGGCCGCAGGCGCTGCGCTCGGCGTATCCCTCACTGCGTGTCACCGTCGTCGTCCTGGCCTCGCCAGTAGTGCTCTTCGATCTCCTCGATCTCTTCCTCGCTCAGACCGAAGTAGTGGCCGATCTCGTGAATCAGCGTCTCGCCGATGCAGACGATGAGATCGTCCTCGTCTTCTGTCTCGCGCTCGTGGGGACCTTGAAAGATCAGCACGCGATCCGGCAGCGTGTTGCCGTAACTCGACGTGCGCTCGGTCAGCGGCGTGCCTTGATAGAGCCCGAACAGCGTATCGGGCGGCTCGATCTCCATCTCGTCGAGCAAATCAGGCGACGGTTCGTCCTCGACGACGATGGCGATGTTCTGCATGGCGTCGCGGAATTGCCGCGGGATGGAAGCGAGGGCTTCGGCGACGCGGCGCTCGAAGGCGGCCCGCTTCATCGCGGGCCGCGACGTACTTGTTTCACGGCTCGTGGGGCCCCAGCTTTTTTCACCGCTCGCGGGGCCCCAGCCCCACTCGCCGCACGCGAGGCCTTCTTTGCTGTGGCGTGTGCCTTCGTCTTCTTCTTCTTGGGCGCTTTGCCGTCGCGCGCTCGGGCGATCACCAGGCGGAAGTAATCGCAGTCGTCGCGGACCGCGCACTGATCGCACAGCGGCTTCGGCTTGCAGATGCGACGGCCGTGCAGGATGAGCGTGTCGGACGCTCGCGTCCAGCGCGCCTTCGGGAGCGCGCGGGTGAGCTGCTGTTCCACGATCTCGGGATCGTCGGACTCCGCGATGCCGATCCGGTTCGCGACGCGCAGCACGTGACGATCGACCGGCAGCCCCGGCACGCCGAGCGCGTGCCCCAGCACGACGTTCGCCGTCTTGCGGCCGACGCCCGGCAGCTCGACGAGCTTCTCCATGTGCGCCGGCACGTCGCCGGCGTGCTTGGCGACGAGCGCCTGTGCCATGGCGATGAGCGATTTCGATTTCGCGCGAAAGAACCCGGTCGAATGAATCTGCGGCTCGAGCTCGCTCGTCGTCGCCTTCGCGAGCGCGTGTGCATTTGGATACCGCTTGAACAGTGCAGGCGTCACCATGTTGACCCGCACGTCGGTCGATTGCGCCGACAGGATCGTCGCGACGAGCAGCTCGAAGGCGGTCGTGTAACGCAGCTCGGTATCGGCGTCGGGATGCTGCGTCTCGAGCTTGTCGAGAATCCGCCGGATCTCTTTCGCCGACTTCAATGCGTCGTGCCCGATCCTTTGTTCCAGCCGACGTTGCTGTAGGAGTCCGAGAACACGCGCCAGTGTTCCTGGAGCGCGGCGATCAGATTGGGCACGAACTGCACCGGCACGACGATCTTCGTGCGCACCGGCGCGCGGACCACGTGCTCCGATTCTGCTTCTTTGATCTCCTTGTCGGAGAGCGGCATCACCTCACAGAAGGTGAGCGTGAAGTCGAACGGCGTGTGGGCAATCGAACAAAAGTTCGAATACGTCCGCGGCGTCGTCGCGTTGTCGTCTGGAACGATGGTGAAGTTGATCTGTTTGGGCTGCGGTTGGTCGGTCATGCGGCAAGTGTAGCCTACCGGACCGCCCGAGCTGATTTGGTCACTAATACTTGCGCATCACCCCCACGACCACACCCTGCACTTGCACTTGATCCGGATCCACGAATATCGGCTGCATCGCCGCGTTGGCCGGCTGCAGGCGAACCTTGCCGCCCGGATCGCGATAGAACTTTTTGAGCGTGACGTCCGATCCGCGGAGCAGGGCGATGACCATCTCGCCGTTGTCGGCCGATTTGCGATCTTCGACGACCACGAAATCGCCGTCGCGAATCTGTTCGTCGATCATCGAGTCGCCGCGGACGCGGAGGACATAGGTGTCGCGCTTGCCGACCAGATCCTCGGGCACGGCGATCGTTTCGTTCGAGGCGACCGCTTCGATCGGCAGGCCGGCCGCGACGTAGCCCAGCAGCGGGAGCTCGACAGCCCGCCCGCCCGTACGCGTCGGCACCATTTCGACCGAGCGGCTTCGGTTCCACGCGCGCTTGATGAACCCCTTCTCTTGAAGGTTGGTCAGGTGCTTGTGCACCGTCGCGAGCGAAGAGAGGCCGAAGCGCCGGCCAATTTCTTCGAGACTTGGCGCGTAGCCGTGCTGCGAGATGAACTCGTTCAGATAATCGAGGATTTCGCGCTGCCGTTTTGTTAGTGGAAGCATCGGTCCCTCGTCATGCGGGTGATGATACGCAAAAGAAAGGCGAAGGTCAAGATACTGAAGAGTGGTGAGCGTCTGTTAGGATGCGGCTTCTGTGCGCATCCCGTTTCGAGTTCCGTCTGGAAGCGATCGTCCGTTCGACGTCGTTGGCTTTGGCCTGAATAGCATCGATCTGCTGACCGTCGTCGCCGAGTATCCGGCGTCCAACACCAAGCAGCGTCTCCAACGATTTGCGCGATTGCCCGGCGGTCAGATTGCCACCGCCATGGCCACATGCGCCCGGCTTGGCTGGCGGGCGCGGTACATCGGAAGTTTTGGAGACGACGACCTGGGCGCGCTCTCGAAAGAAAGTCTGACGAGCGTCGGCGTCGACATCACCGCGGCCCGGACCGTCGCCGGCGCGACCAATCAGTTCGCAGTGATTCTGGTCGACGGCCGGTCGGGCGAGCGTACGGTCCTCTGGGATCGCGATCCCGCGCTCACCACGGAGCCGGTGGACGTGCCGCGGGACGCGATTGTGTCCGGGCGAATGCTGATTGTCGACTGCCACCAGACTGCGGCATCTGCCCAAGCCGCGCGGTACGCCCGCGAAGCCCGGATGCCCACCATCATCGACGTCGAGAAGGTGCGGCCTGGCATCGCCGATCTGCTCCAGAACATCGACGCGATCATCGCTGCGCAGGAGTTTCCGACCGCGCTGACGGGCCACGAAGATCCGGGCCGCGCGCTCGCGGCCATGGGACGTGAGTTCGGCGCGGCCGTGGTAACCGTGACGCTCGGACCAGAGGGGAGCCTCACGTGGTGCAACGGCCGCGAGATTCGCACGCCGGCGTTTCAAGTCGACTGCGTCGACAGCACCGGCGCCGGCGACGTCTTTCGCGGCGCCTTCGCCGCCGGCTGTTTCAGGTCGCCCGAAGGGGAACTCGAGGACGTGCTGACGTACGCCAACGCCGTCGCGGCGCTCAACTGCCGGGCGCTCGGATCGCGCGGCGGCATCCCGACGCCGGAGGAGGTCGAGCAGCTCCTGCTTCCGCGGCCGCATTTGTAACTTTCCCGTGCGAGGCCGGTCTAACGCGAATGTACCCGCAGAAGCGCCTGCGGCCACACCGAGCCGCGGACATGGAGATCCGCGGCGAGGTGTTAGCGACAGGTCGCGCCGGGGGTGGCCCCGGCGCCAGTGCAAAAATGACTGATGGCATCATCGCCCGCGTGGACGTTACCGAGGACTTGGACTCCGAGGGCCGCACCAATCGCGCGCCGTGCAGAGGGGTCAGCGTGCAGCCGCGGGATCGGCGGGGCAAGCGTTGACTGACGCCGGGCTGTCCGAGCTGGACGAACCGGCGCTCGTCGCCGCGAGCCTGGCCGGCCAGCCCGGCGCCTTCGACATGATTGTGGAGCGCCACCGCCGGCCGGTGTA